>CAMGET010000060.1 GCA_946055175.1 uncultured Roseburia sp. | reverse complement strand
TTTATTTGCCAGTGTATTTGCTGAATGGCTGTCTAGCATCGGAATCTGTTCCCATGTTACTTCCTGCACTTCTGCCGAAAAATCTCCCGTCTCAAACGGAAGCAGTTTTGCATATGATTTTGCACGGAAGAAAACACTTCCTGCCAGGCTTCCGACAATTGCAATGGCAATCAGCAGTACAACTGCGACCACCGGAATGGTACATTTTTTTATCAAATGCTTAAAATAATCCTTCACATTCGTTGCACGAAATCCTGTAACCACCAGGTTCGCACCGCAATATACCACGCAAAGAATAAAGATAAAGCTGTAAAACTCTGCAGAATGCAGGTTGATTGCAGGTAGCTGCAGATAAAAATAAATCAATCCTACGAGTACTGTCAATACAATACTAATTAACATATCAATTCCTCCCTCATATCATTCAGATTTTAGTTCTATTAAAACCAGTTCCGGTGAATTATTCACGCGAAACGGGATAATGCTCTGTCCAAGACCGCGGCTGACTACCATATTTGTAGTATTTTTAGTATATAAGCCAGCATCATATTCCGGAATGATTCCCTGCGACGGACCAAAGATTCCTCCGATGACCGGCAGGCGGAACTGACCTCCATGAACATGTCCTGATAATACCACATCAATGTCATGCTCACAATACAAATCAAAAAGTTCCGGGCGATGAGACAAAAGCATGGTAAATGTCTCCCGCTCTGTATCCTTTAAAAGTCCTGTCAGCACCTCTCCTATGACAGATTCCATTTTGTACTGTTTATCCGTTGACAGTTTAAAACGCGGGTCATCGATGCCAAGTACAATCATTTCTGTACCGTCTTTTTCTAGTGTTACTTTTTCATCCCTCAGCACAAGGACACCTGCTTTTCGCATTTCCTCTTCTAACTGTGCATATTCTTTTAATCTGGATTCATGGTTTCCGGTCACATAATAGCATGGCGCAATCTGCACTGCCTGCTGCACAAAATTCAGTACTTTTTCCACGCTGGTTCTTCTGGAATCCAGTAAGTCTCCTGTGATTGCAATCATATCCGGCGCTGCCTCTACAAGCAGTGTAATCAGCTTCTCATTGTTTTCTCCGAATTCGTCATTATGCAAATCTGATACCTGAGCGATCCTGTATCCGTCAAAGGCTCCCGGAAGGCGTTCACTTTTTACTGTTATTGTCGTTAGAACAATCCGTGAATTGTCCCACGCAATCCATCCAGCAAATGCCAGCACCAGTACTATGATTAAAATTTTCAAAATCATTTTTCCTGTCTTACTCATTCTTTTACTTCTTTAATATGTTTGTTTGTAACTGTTCAGAACAGGTCGAAGCACTTGCTGCTGAGACCGTAAGAACATGATTCAGGAGTGAAAAAATCCCATCGTCGAAGACGATTTTCATGGATTTTTTCATCGTGACTGTGAAGGTACTGAGCAGTTACGTTTGTTTATTGTATTACTATACCCGACATTTTCTCCTTTTTCAATGAAACTGACAACGAGTTAATAAATATTTAACTATTGCTATTTACAAGGGTCTTTTTTACAGATACACTAAAACTAAGAAATATACAAGGAGGTTGCGTTATGACAAATTATCATTCTTTATTCACGCCAATGAAGATTGGCAATTGTGAAATCAAAAACCGTGTCGTGATTACCGCAATGGAAGGGACAGGCATTGTCGAGAACATGTTTGGTCCTAAATTCAATGAAAAATGCCGTGATTACTACATCAATCTGGCTAAAAATGATGTTGGTCTCCTGATACCGGGCATGCTTCCGGTGTACAGCATGATGATGGGGAAATGGACACATAAGGCACCAAAAGAATTTGAAAAAGCAAAGCCTCTCATTGATGAACTTCATACTTATGGGGCAAAAGTATTTTTCCAGATTGGCGCCGGTTTTGCAGGCAGAAACTATACACTTGTTGACAAGCTGATACCTGTAGCAGAAAAGAAAGTTTTAAAGAAAGTACTCAATCCCATCGTGCATTTAAACGAAATGATGGTAGGACCGGATGACGGAACACCGATGGTCTGGGCTCCCCAGCTTAAAACCAGAGGGCTTACCACAGAAGAAATAAAGGCATATGTCGAAGGCTACGCGAAAACCGCAAAGCTGTGCAAGGATGCAGGAGTTGATGGTGTTGAGGTTCATGCAGTACATGAAGGGTACTTAATGGATCAGTTTACCACGGAGTACACCAATCATCGTACGGATGAATACGGCGGCTCTTTTGAGAACAGATATCGTTTTGCAACAGAAGTAATTAAAGCGATAAAAAAAGAATGTGGTGAAGATTATCCTGTCATGTTAAGATATTCCGTTACTTCAAAGGTCATTGACTTTAATGTAGGCGCTGTTCCGGGCGAAGACTTTATAGAAAAAGGCAGAGACATGGGTGAATCCATTAAAGCCGCAAAATATTTGTGCGAAGCCGGTTACGATGCATTAGATTGCGATAATGGCACCTATGATTCCTGGTATTGGGCACACCCACCTGTATATATGCCACTAAACTGCAATCTGAAAGAAGCTGTTGAAATAAAGAAACATGTTGATGTACCGGTAATCTGTGCAGGTAAGATGCAGGCAGATACTGCAGATAAGGCTATCTCTTGCAATGAAATTGACGGTGTTGGTATCGCAAGACAGTTTTTATGCGATCCTGAATATTTGACCAAGCTAAAAGAAGGAAGAGAGCAGGAAATAAGACCTTGTATCTCCTGTCATAACGGTTGTCTTCCTACCGGCTACTATAAGAATTCCGGTGTATTAATGGATACTTCTGCCAAAGAGACCTCCGGTGTCTGTGCTTTAAACCCGGTGACTCATCACGAAAAGCAGTATGAAATCAAAAAAACCGATTCTCCAAAGAAAATCGCAGTGATCGGTGGTGGTATTGGCGGTATGGAAGTTGCCAGACTATGTACCATGCGCGGACACAGTGTAGAACTATACGAGAAAACGGATAAACTGGGTGGCGTCTTTGTGGCAGCTGCAGCTCCTTCTTTCAAAGAAAAAGACAAGCAGCTTCTGGCGTGGTATGAAAATGAAATGAAACGTTTAGAAATCGCAATCCATATGAACACCGAAGTAAAAGACCTCAAAGATATTGAAGCAGATGAATATGTAATTGCAACCGGAGCCAAAGCCAAGACCTTACCAATAAAGGGAATCGAGCATGCAATTGATGCAATAGACTATCTGTCCGGTAAAGAAGTTGGAGAAAATGTTGCAATCATTGGTGGTGGTTTGACAGGCTGTGAAATCGCATATGATCTTGCTCTGAAAGGCAAGAAACCATTGATTGTAGAAATGGAAAAAGATGTCATCACAGCTCCCGGTATCTGTATGGCAAACTCACAGATGTTAAGGGATTTACTTCGTTTCTATAAAGTACCGGTATACTTAGAGAGTACTGTGAAAGAAATTGGAAAGGATAGTCTGATTATTACAACGCCGGATGGGGAAAAGGAAGTGCCTATTGATAGTACCATTTTATCTGTCGGTTATACTCCGTCACCTCTTGTAACAGAAGACAAGAACCCTAACATTCATATTATTGGTGATGCCTTAAAGGTAGGTAATCTAAAGACCGTAATCTGGGGGGCATATGATTTGGCATTTAAACTCTAGCTTGTAATTTAATATGCCAGTTAGGTATTGCTAAACCCCTAACTGGCATTTTATTTTAATTAACAGAAATGTTAGCTGTGTTGCCTCAGTCCTTCAAGCATCCAATAGGAACAACGTAAACCCCATCCGCACGTCGATACGCATAATCGCCTACACCGATTAATACCATCAGAAAGGATGGCTTTTTCATTTTATCTGTATCTATCTTTCCAGAAAGAATTTTTAAATTTGAAGCGCCTTCTTCAATCAGCTTTTCACCACCTAGTTTAATTTCAACCAGTCCATAAGAACCGTTCCTTAAGTGAATGACTGCATCACATTCCAGCCCTTCCTTATCCCTGTAATGGTAAACGGAACCATTTAATGCATCGGCGAATACCCGCAAATCGCGGACACACAACGTTTCAAACAAAAACCCGAATGTTTTTAAATCTCCTATTAAATCCTGTGGACCAATACCCAACGCCGCAGCCGCGATAGAGGGATCAATATAATACCTTGTATCAGCTGAGCGAATAGCTGTCTTAGACCTCAGGTTCGGATTCCATGCCGGCATATCCTCTACCACAAAAATTTTCCGTAACGCGCTCAGATAACTTGCCACGGTTTCCTCATTCATGGCTGATTCGTCGTTTGCTGCAATATCCTGTGCAATCACTGTATTTGGTACCTGGCTCCCCTGATTTCTCGCGTAAGACTGCATCAGCCGTTTAACCCTTTCCGGATTTTTTTTAACATTATCAGCACGGCTAATATCAGAGTGAACAACCGCGTCATAATAATCCACTGCCTGATCTAGAGCAATTTCGTCCCGCATATCCAAAGCCTGTGGCCAACCACCCCTACAAACTAAAAATGAAAGTCGGTCAATTTCTAACTGCGACTCACCATCAATCTCTTCTGCTCCTTCAAAGAGCGCCTTCAAGCTTACTTCACCTGTTGATTCACCTGACTCATACAGACTCATCGGCCGCATGGTAAGCCATGTGAAGCGCCCTGTACCCGAGTGTGTAATCTCTTTGGTATCTACCGGAACAGCAGAGCCGGTAAGAATAAATTGTCCCTGCTCTCCCCTATGGTCCACCTCAAAGCGGATAGCATCCCATAGTTTAGGTGCCAACTGCCACTCATCAATCAGACGTGGTGTCTCCCCACGCAGTAAGCGTTTGGGATTCAGTTCTGACATCGTAATATTCTGTTCCTTTTTCTCCGGATCATCCATATAGAGGACACTTGCTGCTATCTGCTCCGCAGTCGTAGTTTTGCCACACCATTTAGGTCCTTCGATTAATACCGCACCTTTACCTTCCAGTTTTCGTCTCAAAAGATCATCTGCTATTCTTTTTCTGTAATTTCTCATCATTGCGCCCCGCTTTCCCGCATTCTGGTTATAGTATACCCATAAAACTCAAGAATTACAACAAAATTCCGACGATCGGCAAAATATTTTTCCGACGATTGGCGGTATTTTATTCCTGCGATTGGCGGTAATTTTTTCCGACGATTGGCAAGACGTGTACTAATTAAATGTTATTTCCAGATACGCAGTTTCAACCGCCGGCACATAATAAGCCACGTAGGTATTCAATCCATTTTCCTGTTTTTCTGCCGGAACTTCCACCCAGAATCGGTAATATGGCTTGTAATCATCAATAAAGCTCATATAATATACCAGCTCCACATCCCGAACATACTCTAAGCCCGGGAATTCGCTTTCAAGATAGGTTGTATCAAACTTCCCTTCACCAAGGCGTTTCGTTGCCTCTTCTACGGAAATAATCTCATATTCACCAAGAACCGCTTCTTTGTCTCTACGGGTAATATCTATATAGCTCATTTCGCCCTCATTGCTTATCCATAATTTTACATATTCGAAATGATAATTCAACAGGGTTTCTACTGCCGTATCGCCTTTATCGTAAATGCGAATTTCGTTACAATTACGTACCGCATCAAACGAATAATCACCATCCGCAATCGCAATCTGTGGATTCTTCATCCGGAATAATTCTTTGTATTCTCCAAGCAAATATTCTGCCAGTTCATAGGTTTCTTCCCTTGTAGCACTATTTGTTGCATGATACTCTTTTGGAAAACTGACTTCATTCAGAAAGTGAATGCGCATTTGCATATCACCGTCCACTCGAATTTCGATTTCTTCATTACTGATACTAACATACTCTCTTTTTTCTTCCGGCTTAATATCCTCCATACCGAAAAATGTTGCCACTTCTGACGTCCAAGCCAGCATTTCATCGTATCGTTCCTTCTCAATTCGAATATTCTGTGAGTCACTTACTGCATATATAGAATGATTTTCAATGACCGGTAAGGTCTCTATCTCATCCGTCTCATTCCATGGATTACCAAGCTCCGGCATCTCATAAGCCATGATTCCCTGAAATCCCATTCCGTCAAAAAGCATCGTAAAATCAAGCACCGGTCGCTTTTCTATCTGATTTTGGCTTTCCGTTTCGGCAATTTGTGTTTCCTCAGTCTGCGTTTCACCCGCCTGCATTTCGTCACCCTGCATTCCGCCCATCTGCACATCCGAAGGACCTTTTGCCGTATCAGGTGTAAGCTTTTGATTCGTCAACCGTGCAATACCAACTAACAATACCAAACTGGCGGCAAGTGCCGCATACCTTATCCATCCTCTTTTTTTCGCAGGCTTCTTCTGTCCTGCCTCCTCTATCAAATCTCCATCAATCTGTCCGATTGCACGAAATAATGTTTCCTTTCTCATATACAGATGCCCTCCTTCTCCAAATAAGCTTTCAGCTTTGCCCTGATGCGAAAAAGTGAGGTTTTTATTTTACTTTCACTATAGCCAAACTCCGTTGCTATCTGCTTAATTTCCTCGCAGTACCAGTATCTGCGGATAAAAATCATTCTTTTTTCCAAATCCAGGTTTCGTAAAAAAGTGCTGATGTGAGTTGCCAGTTCTTTTTCTTCGATTTCCTGATGCACATCACTTTGCGCCGGAAGTACCTCTTCCAATTCCGATAAAAGCAGCGTCAGTTCGGATGGAATCCGTTTTTTTGCATGCTGCTCCTTATAGCGGTCAATTGAGAGATTTCTGGTAATCGCACCCAAAAAAGCCTGAAAATAGATTGGCTTCTGTGGCGGAATGCAGTTCCACGTATTGAGATAGGTGTCATTTACACACTCCTCGGCATCCTGCGAACTATACAAAATACGGTATGCAATCTGGTTTAAAAGTTTTCCGTATTTTGCATCGGTTGCCGGAATCGCTTTCTGATTTCTATCCCAATATAAGCCAATGATTTCTTCATCTTTCATAACGCCCCTCCTTTTTCGCCTCTACCTATTTAGACGACAAAAGAGGCTGCCGGGTTACATGTACTTCCACTATAAAGGAATTCATCTGTTTTTTCAATGAACTCACCATAAAACCTACTCCGCATTGTAAGTTTCGTGTTATAATACTCTTATATAAAGTTCGTTTTTAACGAAGGAGGGGTTTTACCAATGAACAAGTATCCACATTTATTTTCACCGATTAAAATCGGTAACACTACCGTAAAGAACCGTATTTTCATGCCACCGCTTTCCACAAATCTCGGCAACAAAGGCTATGTAACCGATGAACTGGTGGCAC
>CAMGET010000059.1 GCA_946055175.1 uncultured Roseburia sp. | reverse complement strand
TTAAATCCATTATGAAAAAACAGGTTGACAAAATCGATCCTGTTCGTTCAAAATTTGGTAAGATTGAAAAAGAAGAAGTATCGTTAGCTGATAAAATGGCTTATTTGGAGAATTACTGCATGGTACACAGCCATTTCAGCTTCCGTAATCTGTTGGAAGCGCAAGCGAGTAAAATGGAGATTATTGTTACTTTCTTGGCAATTTTGGAACTGATGAAGATGGGTAAGATTTATATTACACAGGATTATACCTTTGACGATATCCGTATTCAGTCTAAAATTGTTGCTTAAGAGAGGGTTTATGATGTGTTATGGAAAATAAGAATTATGAAGCAATTATAGAGGCAATCCTTTTTACAATGGGAGAGTCTGTTGAACTGGAAAAGATTGCAGATGCAATTGAACTGGATAAAAAGGAAACACAGAAAATTATAGAACAAATGATGGAACATTATAAGGACGATTCCATTGGCTTGCAGATTATCGAATTAGATGGTGCTTATCAGATGTGCACAAAAAGCGAGATGTATGAATATCTGATTCGGATTGCAAAGCAGCCAAAGAGACATGCACTGACAGATGTTTTATTGGAAACCCTTTCTATTATTGCATATAAGCAGCCGATTACAAAGGTTGAGATAGAAAAAATACGTGGTGTTTCCTGCGATCATGCAGTAAGCAAATTAGTGGAATATAATCTGGTTTGTGAGTTGGGGCGACTGGATGCACCGGGCCGGCCACTTTTGTTTGGAACCACAGAAGAATTCTTACGAAGCTTTGGCGTACAGTCGCTGGATGAACTTCCGGCTTTAAGTGCAGTACAGGTTGAAGAATTCAAGCAGGAAGCAGAAGAAGAAGCAAAAGTAAAAATGGAAGTGTAAAGACAAAGACTTAGAATTCATGTTCTAAGTCTTTTTTGCATATTTTTAGTTGATAAGAAAATATCAGAGAGAATTATGAAAAAAATAATAAGCGTTTTATTATGTATTTACATTTCAGTTACATTCTTAGTGACGCCTTGCCAGGCGTCCAATCAGGAGAATGAACCAAAGGAAATGGAACTTTTTGCAAAAGCAGCGGTTCTTTTAGATGCGGATTCCGGAAGAATTTTATATTCAAAAAATGGTACAACTGCCATGGCAAATGCCAGTACCACGAAAATATTAACCTGTATTTTAGCATTGGAATACTGTGAGCTAAATACAGTAGTAACTGCATCGAATAGAGCAGCTGCGGCACCAAAGGTTCATTTGGGAATGCATGAAGGACAGTGTTTTTATATGAAGGATTTGCTGTATGCCTTAATGCTGGAATCCTATAACGATTGTGCAATTGCAATTGCGGAGTACATCGCCGGCAGCGTGGAAGCATTTGCGGAGATTATGAATCATAAAGCACGTGAAATTGGCTGTAAAGATACCTATTTTATTACACCGAATGGATTGGATGCTACTGACAGTAATGGATTTCATCATACTACAGCTGCAGATTTGGCCTTGATAATGCGATATTGTATACATATTTCTGAAAAGTCCGAAGAATTCAGAACAATTACAGCTGCCAGAACCTATCAATTTTGTGAAATAGAGAATGGAACGTCCTACAGTGTATACAACCATAATGCTTTCTTAGATATGATGCAGGGGGCATTTTCAGGTAAAACAGGATTTACCGGAAATGCAGGATACTGTTATGTTGGAGCATTAAATAGAGACGGAAAGACACTTATAGTGGCATTATTAGCATGTGGATGGCCGAATAACAGAACCTACAAATGGTCTGATGCAAAAAAGCTGATGACTTATGGATTGGAAAACTTTGAAAAAGTCAGGCTATCTGAAATACCACTAGATCAAACAAATCTTGAACCTGTTCTTGTGAAAAATGGGCAGGGCACTACAATCAACGAGTTGACTTATGCAAAACTTATCATCGGAGATACTTTTGGTATAGATGAGGTCCTGCTAAACAGGAAAGAAGAAATAAAGATAAGTTATGATATTAAAAAAAATTGGTTAGCGCCTGTTAAAAAAGGTACTTATGCAGGTAAAATCTGTATTTCTGTAAATGGTGAAATCATGAGAGTCTATGAAATATTGCTGGATGATGAGATTGATAAAATTGATTTTTTATGGAGTTTACAGATGGTTTTTTCTCATTTTTTAAATGGAATTTCAATATAAAAAAAAGATATGTCAAGAAATTAACAAAATGCTTGAAATTTACAAAGGAAACCGATACAATTAATCTAGCGGAATTTGTTAATTTTTTAATAGATGGAGGTATAAAGAATGAGTAGTAACAATGATAGCTTGGCAATGCAGCGCATTCTCAAGTTAGTCGACGAGAACAGTTTCATGGAAATTGGTTCTCTTGTAACCGCAAGAAGCACAGACTTTAATCTTGCAGGTACAAGCACACCTTCTGATGGTGTTATTACCGGTTATGGATTAATTGATGGCTGTCTGGTATATGTTTACAGCCAGGACGCTTCCGTATTAAACGGAACCATCGGTGAGATGCACGCTAAGAAAATTGCAGCTGTTTATGACATGGCAATGAAAATGGGTGCTCCGGTTATCGGTTTAATCGATTGTGCCGGTATGCGTTTACAGGAATCTGTAGATGCATTAGATGGCTTCGGTCAGATTTATGCAAAAGAAGTTGAAGCATCCGGCGTAGTACCACAGATTAGTGCCGTATTTGGAAATTGTGGTGGCGGCCTTGCCGTTGTTCCTGCATTATCAGATTTTGCATTTATGGAAGAGACGAAAGCAAAAATGTTTGTTAATGCTCCAAACGCAATTGATGGTAACAGAGTAGAAAAATGTGATACATCATGTGCTGCATTCCAGAGTGAAGAAACCGGATGTGTTGACGCAGTAGGAAGCGAGGATGATATTTTAGCTCAGATTCGAGAATTGGTGAGCATGCTTCCGATGAACAATGAGAGTGACATTTATACAGATGACTGTGTGGATGATTTAAATCGTGCCTGCGCAAGTATGGATGTGATGAGAGGCGATGCCAGATATCTGTTAAGCGAAATTTCTGACAGCAATATTTTCTTTGAGACAAAAGCAAACTATGCAAAGGATATGGTAACCGGCTTTATTAAGTTAAATGGTATGACAGTCGGTGCTGTGGCAAACTGTACAGAGATTCATGATGAAGAAGGGAAAGAAACAGAGAAATTTGATGCTGTTTTATCTGCAAAAGGCGCTAATAAGGCAGCTGAATTCATCAAATTCTGTGATGCATTTGAAATTCCTGTATTATCTATTACAAATACAAAAGGCTTCAAAGCTTCCATGTGCTCAGAAAGAAGACTTGCAAAGGCCCTTGCTAATATGACTTCTGCATTTGCATCAGCTACCTGTCCTAAGGTTAATTTAATCGTAGGAGAAGCTTTTGGCAGCGCTTATGTAACAATGAACTCAAAATCAATCGGTGCAGACTTAGTATATGCATGGCCGGATGCAAAAGTCGGTATGATGGATGCAAAGATGGCGGTTAAGATTATGTATGCAGATGCTTCCGCAGATGAATTGGATGCAAAAGCAGCTGAATACAGTAAATTACAGTCTGATGTTATGACAGCAGCAAGACGTGGTTATGTTGACTTAATCATTGAGCCGGCAGACACAAGAAAATACCTTGTTGCAGCATTTGAGATGCTTTATACGAAATGCGTAGGTACACCAGACAAGAAACATGGAACAAAATAGAAAGGTGAAGTATATGAAGAAAAAAATATCTTTGCTGCTTTGTCTTATCTTTACTGTTCTGACAATGTCAGCATGTGGAGGCGATCCTAAGACGGAAGATTACTATGGTCTGACTTATAGTGATTTGCAGGAAGTTGCAGAAATTAATGTAACCCAGCTTACTGCTTATTCGCCGGAAGAACTTCAAATTGCTGCAGCATCTATTACGGACGAGCTTACCTTAAAGCTTGTGCAAGGATGGATGACAACAACAGAATCTCTCGGCACATATGAAGGATTGGATGAACTTGTAGTTGCTAAGGCAAACGGAACAGTTACGGTCGACCAGTACGTAAATTATCCTGGCCGGCAGGTGGTTGTTTCATTCGTATGGAATTATGATTACGAACTGGAACAGCTTGTTGTTACGGATGTTACGGTTGATCTCGTTTATACCTTAGGCGAGAAGATGGAAAAAGCGGCATTAAACACATTGATGGGGATGGGAACCGTATTTGCGGTACTCATTTTAATCAGTATCATTATTTACTGCTTCCGATTTATTGGCGATATCCAGAATATCGGCAAGAAGAAAAAAACAGAAGAGACAGCGGCTCCACAGGCTCCGCAGGTAGAAGAAACACCGCTTACGGATGACTTAGAGCTTATTGCAGTAATTTCTGCAGCGATAGCTGCAAGCGAAGGAACTTCTACTGATTCATTCGTAGTTCGTTCTATTCACAGACGCTAATTAATTTGTTATCAGAAATCTTAGGAGGATTTTAAATCATGAAAAGCTATACAATTACCGTAAATGGAAATGTTTATGATGTTACAGTAGAAGAGAATGGAAGTGTGAGTGCCCCGGCAGCAGCACCTAGACGTGCAGCAGCGGCTCCGAAAGCAACACCTGCAGCAGCTCCAAAGGCAGCAGCCCCTGCAGGAGGTGCAGGTAGCGTAAAAATCGAAGCAGGTGCAGCCGGTAAAGTATTTAAGGTAGAAGCACAGCCTGGCGCAAGTGTTAAGAGAGGCGATGCAATTGTTATTCTTGAAGTTATGAAGATGGAAACACCGGTTGTTGCTCCACAGGACGGAACAGTTGCAAGCATCAATGTAAATGTTGGTGATATGGTAGAAGCAGGCGCTTTACTTGCTACAATGAACTAGTGAATATTTAGGAGGATAACTATGAGTTATTTTACGGAGACTATGTCAAATCTCCTTCACCAGACAGCCTTCTTTAATCTTGAGGTTGGTAACTTCATCATGATTCTGGTAGCCTGTGTGTTCCTGTATCTTGCAATCGCAAAAGGATTTGAGCCGTTGTTATTGGTGCCGATTGCATTTGGTATGCTGCTTGTAAATATCTATCCTGATATTTTTGCAACTCCGGAGCAGATGAGCAATGGTGTAGGTGGTTTGTTACATTACTTTTATATTTTAGATGAGTGGTCAATTTTGCCATCCCTGATTTTTATGGGTGTTGGTGCGATGACTGACTTTGGCCCGCTGATTGCGAATCCAATCAGTTTCTTGCTTGGTGCCGCAGCACAGTTTGGTATTTTCGGCGCTTATTTTATGGCAATTCTTTTAGGATTCAATGACAAGGCAGCCGCAGCTGTATCTATTATCGGAGGTGCAGATGGACCTACATCCATTTTCCTTGCCGGGAAATTAAGCCAGTCCGGACTTATGGGACCGATTGCCGTAGCTGCTTATTCTTATATGGCATTGGTACCGGTTATTCAGCCTCCTATTATGAAGCTGTTTACAACAAAAGAAGAACGCCAGATTAAGATGGCAAACCTTCGTCCGGTATCGAAACTGGAGAGAATTTTATTCCCGATTATTGTTACAATTGTGGTATGTTTAATTCTTCCTTCCACAGCACCATTGGTTGGTATGTTAATGCTGGGTAACTTATTCCGTGAGTGTGGCGTGGTTCGTCAGTTAACAGAAACTGCTTCTAATGCATTGATGTACATCGTTGTAATTTTACTTGGTACTTCCGTTGGTGCATCTACAAGTGCAGAAGCATTTTTAAATATCACAACCTTAAAGATTGTAGCTTTAGGTTTAATCGCATTTATGTTTGGTACGGCAGCCGGTGTTCTGTTTGGTAAACTGTTATGTAAGATTACAGGCGGCAAGATTAACCCGTTAATCGGTTCGGCAGGTGTATCTGCGGTTCCTATGGCAGCCCGTGTATCACAGAAGGTTGGAGCAGAGGAAGATCCTACCAACTTCTTATTAATGCATGCAATGGGACCAAACGTTGCCGGTGTTATCGGTACAGCAGTAGCAGCCGGTGTATTTATGGCAATCTTTGGAGTATAAAATAGAGGAGAGAAATCATGGCAGAAGTTGTTAAAAAACCATTAAAAATAACTGAAACGATTCTTCGTGATGCACATCAGTCTTTGATTGCAACGCGTATGACAACAGAGCAGATGCTTCCAATCATTGATAAAATGGATCAGGTTGGATTTCATGCAGTAGAGTGCTGGGGCGGCGCTACATTTGATGCTTCCCTTCGTTTCTTAAAAGAAGATCCGTGGGATCGTCTTCGCAAATTAAGAGCAGGTTTTAAGAATACGAAATTACAGATGTTATTCCGTGGGCAGAACATTTTAGGTTATCGCCCATACGCAGATGACGTAGTAGAATACTTTGTACAGAAATCAATTGCAAACGGTATTGATATTATCCGTATTTTCGACTGCTTAAACGATATGCGTAACTTACAGACAGCAGTTACTGCCTGCAAGAAAGAAAAAGGTCATTCACAGGTTGCATTGTCTTATACCTTAGGCGATGCTTACACTTTAGAATACTGGACCGAGATGGCAAAGAAAATAGAAGATATGGGTGCTGATTCTATCTGTATTAAAGATATGGCCGGACTTTTGGTTCCGGTGAAAGCTACCGAATTAGTTCAGGCATTAAAAGAAGCTACTTCTTTACCAATTGAACTTCATACACATTATACATCCGGTGTTGCTTCCATGACCTATTTGAAAGCAGTAGAAGCAGGCTGCGATATCATCGACACAGCGATGTCACCATTTGCACTCGGAACCAGCCAGCCGGCAACAGAAGTTATGGTAGAAGCATTTAAGGGAACAGAATTTGATACCGGTTTAGACCAGAACAAACTTGCCGAAATCGCCGATTACTTCCGTCCGTTAAGAGAAGAAGCATTGGAAAGCGGTTTATTAAATCCGAAGGTTCTTGGCGTAAATATTAAGACTTTATTATATCAGGTACCGGGTGGTATGTTATCAAACATGGTGTCTCAGTTAAAAGAGCAGCATGCAGAAGATAAATACAATGAAGTATTAGAGGAAATTCCAAGAGTTCGTAAAGACCTTGGTGAGCCGCCTCTTGTTACACCTTCTTCACAGATCGTTGGTACACAGGCTGTATTTAACGTACTTATGGGTGAACGTTATAAAGTTGCTACCAAAGAAACAAAAGACGTTTTACTTGGAAAATATGGTCAGACCGTAAAGCCCTTCAACCCGGAAGTTGTTGATAAGGTTCTTGGGGAAGACAAGAAGAATGCAATCACATGCAGATATGCCGATTT
>CAMGET010000058.1 GCA_946055175.1 uncultured Roseburia sp. | reverse complement strand
GCAGAAGTAGATCAGACAGTCACTTACTTAACACGTAATGACTGGGAAGGTACCATGCCTAGTTTGGCAAAAACGGTTAAGATTGCATTGAATGATTATTTAGTAGCAGCATTACAGGATCAGCAGTACAAAACAGATCCGACAAACCGGGATGAAATGCCAACGCTTGGCGCAAAAAATGGATTAAAACTTTTCGATATGGTAGGTCTTGATTACAATGACCCTAAGTGGGATGACTTACTGGATCAGTTGACATTTGATGAAATGGTGACTCTTATCGGGGATTCTTTCCACTGGACCATGCCGGTAATGTCCATTCAGGCTCCGGGTACACGTGATGAAAACGGCCCTCAGGGCTTAACCGTAGCATTATTTGGTGCGCACCTTGGCGTACAGACAACGGCTCTTACCTCAGAAGACGTTTTAGCAGCTACGTTTAACAAACAATTGATTTATGAAATCGGTAACATCGTAGGAAATGACTGTTTAGATGCAAAAGTAACCTTCCTTTACGGACCGGGTGCAAACATCCATCGTTCCCCATATGGCGGACGTAACTTCGAATACTATTCAGAAGATGCTTTCCTTTCCTCTGAAACCGGTAAATACGAGGTAATGGGTATTGAAGAGAAGGGTGTACGTGTCGTATTTAAGCATTTTGCATTAAATGACTGTGAACAGGATCGTATTGGCCTTGGAGTATGGTTAAGTGAACAGGCTGCCCGTGAAATTTATTTACGAGCATTTCAGGGTGGTTTGGAAAAATCACAGGCTGGCGGTAATGGCGTCATGATGGCTTATACCCGTTGGGGTACCCAGTGGTCAGGCGGTAACAAAGGTCTTGTGAAAGGTATTTTAAATGAGGAATGGCAGTGTAATGGTCTCCAGATTACAGATAATGTATTAAATACGATGGTAAATGGTATTGATGGTGTGATGGGTGGAACCACTACTTACGACTCCATGCTTACCTTTATGATTACCGGCGCAGATGGCCTGGCAGGATATAAAAATGACCCTGTAGCAGTTGCTGCGATGAAAGAAGCCTGTCACCATAATTTATATGCCATTGCAAATTCACAGGCAATGAACGGAATTGGACCAAATACGACGATTAAAGAGAGAAAGCCGATTGTGATTACAACAGCGATGATTTTAACTTGTGGATTTGCGTTCTTATTCACATTGTCACTGGTATTGTTTATTGTTAAGAAAATCAAATTTAAAAAATCAGAAGTTTATCTTAATTACAAAGCTGCAAAGGAAGAACGGAAAGCTTCGAAAGCGAAATAAGAAAAAGGAAGGGAAAACATGAGTCAGGAAAATTCAAATACAACAGTAAATAGAGCAAAGATGTATCAACTCGCGTTGTTCCCGATGAATAATGGTGCAACAAACGTTTATTATGTACTGATTTTATCTTACATTGCAACTTTTGGTAATAATGTATTATCCATCGCAACACTGTTTGCTACCTCAATGATAACCGTGATGCGTGTGTTTGATGCGATTACAGATCCAATCATTGGTGCGGTCATGGACCGCACCAATGGAAGATTTGGTAAGTTCCGTCCATTTATGGTAATCGGTAACATCATTATGGCAGTTTCAGCGATTGCATTGTATGTTTTTACACCATATATTCCCAAAAACATGCAGTGGCTGCGCTATGTGATGTTTGTATTTTTGTATGCGGTATGGGTGATCGGCTACACCTTCCAGACTTCGGTCACCCGTTCCGCACAGAGTGTACTGACCAATGATCCAAAACAGAGACCATTGTTTACCATTTTTAATACCATCGGTTCGATGGCAGGAATGGGACTGATGCAGGTGCTGGCACCGATTCTGCGTTCCAATGTGGGCGATTATGACACTGCCCGGTTTTATGCTTTTTTTGCACCGGTCGGAATCGTGGTTTCCATTGTACTTACCATCCTTGCGATGATTGGTATTTGGGAAAAAGATAACGCAAAATACTTTGGCATCGGCGGCGAGAAGCAGGAAAAAACAAAGGTTTCCGAATATGTTGCAATTATTAAAGCAAACAAACCGATGCAGCGGCTTATGATTGCAGGCGGCAGCTGTAAGTTAGCATTATCCATTGCAACCAATATGACAGTCCTTTGTATGCTGTATGGATGCATGATGGGAAATTATGACGGATTATACCTTCCGATGATGGTACTTGGTTATGTATTCTCAGTTCCATTTTTTGTGTTATCTGTGAATACCTCCCAGAAACGGGGACAGAAGGCATCTTTAACAAAATATGTAAGAGTAGCGCTTCTTTGCTATGTAGGGGTACTCGTACTCCTGCTCTTATGGAAACCGGGAAATCCGGCATTCAACTTAAGCATTTTAGGTGGCAGCGGACTTTCGCTGAACCTATATACCATTTTATTTATCGTTTTCTTTGGCCTCGGCTATGGTGCCTACTATGCAACAGCAGATATGCCGATTCCGATGGTTGCAGACTGTGCGGATTATGAGACTTATCGTTCCGGTAAATATATTCCGGGTATTATGGGTACCCTATTCTCACTGGTGGATAAATTAGTATCTTCTTTAGCCGCTACCGTAGTAGGAATTGCGGTTACGATGATTGGCTTAGAGAATCTTCCGGTTGCGGAAACACCGTATGCAGAAGGCATGAATGTCATTGTTATTATTTTATTCTGCGTGATTCCAATGCTTGCATGGGCATTAACCTTATGGTCCATGAAGGGCTATGAATTAACAGGTGCCCGCATGAAAGAGATTCAGGCAGTCAACGCAGTGCGTAAGGATGGCGTTGCAAAGGGAATGAGCTTGGAAGATGCCATGGAGAAGTGGAAGAATATGGAGGATGTTCCGGAAGCATTCAAATAATTATTATTGACAATAAAAAACAGCTATGTAATAATACGAAACGAAAAGACCGGGAGACTTTATCAGAGTCTCTCGGTTATTTTTCATTCATGATAATAGAAAGTTCGCAGGCGTACTTTCTATTATAGAAGGAGGCTTATATATGTTGAATCAATTTTCAAGAACGGAACTTCTGTTTGGAAGAGAGGCAATGGAAAAGCTGGCTGCTTCCCGTGTCGCGGCGTTTGGAATCGGTGGAGTAGGAGGCTATACGGTAGAGGCGTTAGCCCGTTACGGCGTTGGTGCCATTGATCTCATTGATGATGATAAAGTGTGTCTGACCAATATTAACCGTCAAATTATAGCAACCAGAAAAACGGTTGGGAAATATAAGGTAGATGTCGCTGCCGAACGTATTGCTGATATCAATCCGGAAGTTAAGGTGTGTACGTATAAAACCTTTTATACACCGGAGACTGCGGAACAGTTTGATTTTTCACAGTATGACTATATTGTGGATGCAATCGATACGGTAACGGGCAAGATTGCGCTTGTGGTGAATGCCAATGCCGCAGGTACACCGATTATCAGCTCCATGGGAGCAGGAAATAAGATGGACCCTACCGCATTTGAGGTCGCTGATATTTACAAGACATCTGTCTGCCCGCTGGCGAAAGTGATGCGCCGCGAATTAAAGCGCAGGGGAATTAAAAAGCTGAAGGTGGTTTATTCAAAGGAAGAGCCGATGACACCGATTGAAGATATGGAAATCAGTTGTCGGACAAACTGTATCTGTCCTCCGGGTACAGAAAGAACATGTACTGCCAGACGTCAGGTGCCGGGCAGCAATGCATTTGTTCCGTCTGTAGTAGGACTTATCATTGCGGGTGAGGTGATTAAGGATCTAATTCATTTTCAAAAAATACAAAAATGATATAGGTGGAACCTATAACAAGCTATAGAGTTTATCTAATTGACAATTTGGCGAAACTAAAATACAATACAATCAACATAATCCTACCGAAGAGGTGGGTAAAAGAAAGGGATTGTAATAAGAGGAGGAAGCATATGAGTAACATAGTAGAAAGTTCAGTTGAGTTAATCGGAAAGACACCGATATTAAGAGCAAAGCGTTATGCACAAAAGGCAAATGCAACAGATGCAGAAATACTTGTAAAATTAGAATATTTGAATCCGGCAGGTTCTGTTAAGGATCGTATTGCGTTGGCAATGGTTGAGGATGCAGAAAAGAAAGGCATTTTAAAACCGGGTGCAACAATTATTGAGCCGACCTCCGGTAACACAGGAATCGGTCTTGCAGCGGTTGCTGCAGCGAAAGGCTATCAGGCAATCTTTACGTTACCTGAGACCATGAGTGTTGAGAGAAGAAATCTGTTAAAGGCTTATGGTGCGAAGTTGGAGCTTACCGAAGGTGCCAAGGGAATGAAGGGTGCAATTGCAAAAGCGGAGGAATTAAAGGAAACAATCCCGGGAGCCGTTATTTTAGGACAGTTCGTTAATCCGGCAAACCCGGCTGCCCACAAGGCTACTACCGGTCCGGAAATCTGGGAACAGACGGATGGAAAAGTTGATATTTTTGTTGCCGGTGTCGGCACAGGCGGAACCATTACAGGTGTCGGTGAATATTTAAAAGAGAAAAATCCGGATGTGAAGGTCGTAGCAGTAGAGCCTGCAGGAAGCCCGGTACTTTCAAAAGGAACTCCGGGAGCACATAAAATTCAGGGAATCGGTGCAGGATTTGTACCGGATGTGTTGAATACAAAGGTTTACGATGAAGTAATTACCATTGAAAACGAGGATGCATTCGCGGAAGGTAAGGCATTTGCAGTCAGCGAAGGAATTCTGGTAGGAATCTCTTCCGGTGCTGCTTTAAAGGCAGCAACAATTCTGGCAAGCAGACCGGAAAATAAGGGCAAAACAATTGTAGCTCTGCTTCCGGATTCCGGTGACAGATATTTGTCTACACCATTATTTAACGCGGAATAGAAATTTGTTTTATAAGAAACCGGAGATTTTTGTAGAAATGATTCTATCAGAAGTCTCCGGTTTTATATTAAATGTCCTCATATGAAATCAGACGCTGTAGCCGCGGGAATGGCATAGGTTTGCAAAACTGAAGTTGTGGGTTCGAGTCCGACCAGTGTCATTACACAAAATAAATGTGAGAAAATAAGGGAGAGAAAATGATGGAGCTTAGCATTGAGACATGATGTCAGCACCTGGCTGACGACAATATTGAGGCACTTTCGAAGATAACAAAAAAGCATGGCATTTTGCTTTTTGTTGACAATACGTTTCTTTCCCCTTATTTTCAGAATCCTCTGACACTTGGTGCAGATGTTGTGGTACACAGTGGAACCAGGTTCCTTGGCGGACATAATGATGCGATTGCGGGATTCCTTGTGACAAATAATGAAGCAATTGATGAGAAGCTTCGTTTTATTATAAAAACAACGGGAGCAGGCCTGGCTCCGTTTGACAGCTGGCTGATTTTACGAGGCATTAAGACACTGGCGGTACGCATGGAGCGGGCGCAGGAAAATGCGATAAAGCTGGCACACTGGTTAGAAGAACAAAAACTGGTAAAAAAAGTAATTTATCCGGGCTTGCCTTCTCATCCGGGATATGAGATTATGAAAAAGCAAAGCAGAGGCTTTGGAAAGGATTAAAAAAGTAGTAGAACATTTAGATGGGAATAAATAGAATATGGAAATTACAGTACAGGAATTAAGAAAGTTAAAGGAAGAAAGCTATCAGGTGATTGATATCCGCAGTGAAGCGGACGTTTCTTATGGAACGATGCCCGGTGCCATCTGCGTATCACCTGATGCTATCGAGGAAAATTCGCTGATTGATTTTGCAAAAAAGCTGGTTATTTGCTGTAGCAGAGGAAAATTCAGCATAGAGGTAGCAGAAGAACTGGAGGAAAAGGGGTATGATGCGGTAAGTTTAGCCGGCGGATATATTGCATGGCTATTAGACCAAATGCAAAAGGAGCAGGAGGAAGAGGAAGCGGATTTTTGCAATAAGGTAGAAGAAAGCCTGCGTAAGAAGTTTAGAAAAAATATCTGGTGCAGGTTTACCAAAGCAGTGAAGCAGTATGAACTGGTAAAGGAAGGCGATTGTATTGCAGTGTGCATTTCCGGTGGAAAAGATTCGATGCTGATGGCAAAGCTGTTTCAGGAATTAAAACGTCACAATCAGGTTCCTTTTGAAATGAAGTTTCTGGTGATGGACCCGGGGTACAGTCCGGCAAACCGGAAAATTATTGAAGAAAATGCAAAAAAATTACAGATACCGATTACGATTTATGAGTCAGATATTTTTGACTCTGTTTTTCATGTGGAAAAATCTCCCTGCTATCTGTGCGCGAGAATGAGAAGAGGCCATTTATACAGCTATGCAAAGGAGATGGGCTGTAATAAGATTGCGCTCGGGCATCACTACGATGATGTGATTGAGACCATCCTTATGGGCATGCTCTATGGAGCTCAGGTACAGACGATGATGCCGAAGTTGCACAGCACCAATTTTGAGGGAATGGAGTTAATACGTCCGATGTATCTGATTCGGGAGGATGATATTAAGGCATGGAGAGACTATAATGGTCTGCATTTCATTCAGTGCGCCTGTAAGTTCACAGACACCTGTACCACCTGCAATAATGAAGAAAACCGTTCTAAACGTGTGGAAATCAAAGAATTGATTAAGAGCTTAAAGAAAACAAATCCGTTTGTGGAAGGAAATATTTTTAAAAGCGTGGAGAATGTAAATCTGGATACCGTAGTTGCGTATAAGAAAGACGGAGTAAGACATCATTTTCTGGATACCTACGATGAAACGAAGTAATGCGAGAGGGGAGAACACCATGGCAAAGGATTTTTTTATAGCAGATACGCATTTTGGCGGGGAGGCCATTATCCGGTATGAAAACCGTCCATTTGCAGACGCAGAAGAAATGGATGCAAAACTGATAGCAAACTGGAACGGAATCGTGACAGCGGAGGATACGGTCTATGTGCTGGGTGATTTTTCGGATTACGATAACGAGGAACGTGACGCTGCAATCCTTGCTAAGCTAAACGGAAGCAAGATTCTTGTGATGGGAAACCATGACAGACACCGGACACCGGAGAAATGGAGAATGCTTGGATTTACGGAATGCTCACCATGGCCGATTGTGTATGAAGGGTATTTTTTGCTGTCCCATGAACCGCTTTATATCAATGTAAATATGCCATATGCCAATTTTTTCGGGCATGTGCATGCAAATCCAAGCTATCGGGATGCAAGCAGACAGAGTGTGTGCGTGAGTGCGGAACGCATTGGATATGCGCCGGTGGAATTTAGTGAGCTTAGAGGGCGGATGAAATAGATATTTTGTTCAGTAAATTATTTTAGACGTAATGTAAATTTGTAAGAAA
>CAMGET010000057.1 GCA_946055175.1 uncultured Roseburia sp. | reverse complement strand
AAATGAATTTTTTGAAGAAACATCCCTATGTATCGTCCGTGCTTCTGGCGTTTGGAATCGGTATGGCAGTTGGTATCTGGCAACTGGCAGATTTGCTGGTAAAATTTGGCTCGAAGGATTTGGCGGGAAATGTTTTTATGTCATTTGTTTTAGGTGCTGCGGTTGGGATTTTTCTTGTTTATCCGTTTCTGCTTACACTGATCAATGTAATCTTTTTCTTTCGTCCCGGAAGGTGCGAAAAGGGGTTTGAAGGAATTACGATTATTTTAGGCAGTCTTTATTCCGGTCTGGTGTTGATTTTTTATGAAATTCAATTCCAGTCAGACTGGAATGAGGTATTGTATAACAGCCAGAAGCATACGCCGATTTTTACCCAGACCTATCCGACCATTCTTACCCTTGCTGTGGTTGGTGTATTGGGCTATCTGATTTTATCCTTTGTTCCGCTTGAAAAAATACCGCCACTTGTCATTGTATGCAGTATGGCAGCGATGTACCTTGGAATTGCAGAATGCGTGTTGTGGATGGTTCAGTTGTTCCCGGATATCTTTTTATCCTTGTTTCCGGCAAACTGCGTTCTGATTTCGGTGAAAACAATCGTACATAAGATTCAGGAATGGAACGGGACTTTTCATGAAGAAAAACAGTATCAAAACAAATTTTTAAATCATTGTAACCGGATTTTACGAAGGTCGTCTTACTGGCCGGTTGCGGCATTTATACTTATGTGGCCGCTGCTTGGAATCATAATCGGTATTCTTGCGCTTTTTGGACAGCAACCGGATGCCGTCATCAAGGCATGGACACAAACAAGTGACTGGAACCTGTCAAAGCGGGTTGCACCGCAGAATTTATATTATGATGAACATTATTTGTGTACCGTTGCAGCAGGCGGGCATAAAAAAGTGGTAAAACCGCTCCGGCTGGGCGTCCGGCATGGACATGAGGTCATTGTAAACCGCCAGCTTTGTGTGGCGAATGCATTTGAGCAGATATTGGAGGAACGGGTGCCGCGCTTCCATAAAATCGTGCGGCATCTATATGACACCTATGGATTCCCAATTGCAAAACTTGTACATTCGCCATATGTAGCAGATTGTATTTATATACTCATGAAGCCCCTGGAGTGGCTGTTTTTAATGGTTTTGTATTTTTGTGATGTGAATCCGGAAAACCGCATAGCGGTTCAGTATCTGCCAAAATGTAACACGGAAAAATGACCCTTTTTGTTGAAATACATAAGCGAAAATGTTAAAATAAATAAGTGTATGTTTTGATAGAATTGCCGTCAAAACAGCATGGTTTTATTCAGAAAGGTCGTGATTTTTTATGGCAAATGAAGTAAAGATTTTTGATGCAGGTGATGGGAAGATTTTTATTCATCCGTATGAGCACAATGCGAAGTATTACGAGACCGATCAGATGGGGATTATTCGTCATTCTAACTATATCCGCTGGATGGAAGAGGCTCGTCTGGATCTAATGGAACAGGTAGGACTCTCCTATAAAGAGATGGAGGCAATGGAGATTATCAGTCCGGTGCTGTCCGTGTCCTGTGAATATCATAGCATGACACATTTTGCGGATACCGTGATTATTGAACCGAAAATTACAAAATACAATGGCATAAAGATGGAATTTGAGTATCGTATTACAGATAAGAAAACAGGAGAACTCCGTGCTACGGGAACAAGTTCACACTGCTTTTTGAATCGTTCGGGAAAACCAATTTCTTTGAAACGGTCTTATCCGGAAATTGATACAAAATTTTTCGAATTTGGAAATGGTAATAATTAAAACATAAGAGGAGCAACGCTATGATACCGGAGAGATTACAGGCACTTCGTGCCGAAATGACAAAAAGAGGAATTGACATTTATGTGGTTCCGACCGCAGATTTTCACGAATCAGAGTATGTGGGAGAATATTTTAAGGCAAGAGCCTTCATGACAGGATTTACAGGCTCCGCAGGAACCGCGGTCATTACACAGGAAAAGGCAGGCCTTTGGACAGACGGAAGATATTTTGTACAGGCAGAGCGCCAGCTTGATGGAAGCGGTGTGACACTGTTTCGTATGGCAGAAGAAGGTGTCCCGACCGTTGATGAATATCTGGAAGAACAATTGCCGGAAGGCGGATGCCTTGGCTTTGACGGACGTGTGGTAAACAGTACCTGGGGCAAAAAGCTTTTGGGAATTGCAGAAAAAAAGAATGGCAGATTGTATGTGAATGAGGACTTGGTGGATCTAATCTGGACTGACAGACCGGCTCTTTCCAAAACAAGTCCGTTTATTTTAGAAGAAAAATACTCCGGTAAGAGTACCGCGGCAAAGCTTGCCGATGTGCGGGCAAAAATGCGTGAAGCAGGAGCAGATACCCATATTTTGACATGCCTTTATGATATTGCATGGCTTTTAAATGTCAGAGCACATGATATTAAATGTGTTCCGGTCATCTTATCTTATCTGGTCATGAATGAGACAGACTGTATCTGGTTTTTGCAGGAAGAAGTACTGGATGATACCGTAAAGGCATACTTACAGGAAAATCATATCTCAACCAGACCTTATGAGGATATTTATGAGTATGTGAAAACCATTCCGGCGACAGCAAAAGTGCTGATGAATGAGAGTGGAGTTAATTATCGTATCCATAACAGCTTAGCAGACGGTATTGAAGTAATCAATCAGGTAAATCCGACAGAACTGATGCGTGCAGTTAAAAATCCAGTAGAAGTAGATAATACAAGAAATGCCCATGTAAAAGACGGTGTGGCATTTACAAAGTTTATGTACTGGTTGAAGACCAATATCGGCAAAATCCCAATGACAGAGATTTCTGCTTCTGATTATCTGGAAGAACGTCGGAAAGAGCAGGATGGATTTATTGAGATAAGCTTCAATACGATTTCTGCTTACGGAGCCAATGCGGCGATGATGCATTATTCCGCAACACCGGAATCAAATGCCGAGCTGAAACCGGAAGGCTTTTTACTGGTAGATTCCGGCGGACATTATTACGAAGGTACAACGGACATTACCAGAACCATGGCATTGGGACCAATTACAGATGAGATGCGCTTGCATTTTACAACGGTCTGCCGTTCCAACTTAAACCTGGCAAATGCCAAGTTCTTATACGGCTGCTGCGGATTAAACTTAGACATTTTATCCCGTGGTCCGCTTTGGGATTTGAACATTGATTACAAGTGCGGAACCGGACATGGTGTCGGTTACATCTTAAACGTACATGAGGGACCAAACGGTTTCCGTTGGAGAATTGTTCCGGAAAGAAAGGACAACGGTACGTTAGAGGAAGGCATGATTACTACGGATGAACCGGGTGTATACTTAGAAGGAAAATATGGTATCCGTACCGAAAATGAACTGGTTTGCCATAAGGGCGAGAAAAATGAATATGGACAGTTTATGTATTTTGAAAATATTACTTACGCACCGATTGATTTGGATGCCATTGATCCGGATGAAATGACGGGACGTGAGAAAAAAATGTTAAACGAGTATCATGCCATGGTATACCGCGTGCTTTCTCCTTATATGACAGAGGAAGAAAATGAGTGGTTAAAGCACTACACACGTGCGATTTAAAATAGCAGACCGGAGAGAAGACTCCGGCATGAAAGGGTTTTAGTATGAGCGAAAAGCTGGTGTTGATTGACGGACATAGTATTTTAAACAGAGCATTTTTTGGAATTCCGGATTTGACCAATTCGGAGGGGCTGCATACCAATGCGGTGTATGGATTTTTAAACATTCTGTTTAAGATTTTAGAAGAGGAAAAACCAAATTATCTGATGGTGGCATTTGATTTGTCAGCACCGACCTTTCGCCACAAAATGTATGATGCTTATAAGGGAACCAGAAAGCCGATGGCAGATGAACTGCGGCAACAGGTTCCGGTCATGAAAGAGATGCTTGCTGCAATGGGAGTTCCGGTTGTGACAAAAGAAGGCTATGAAGCGGATGATATTTTAGGAACGCTTGCAAAAAGATGCGAGGAAGCCGGAATGGAAGTGTCCATTGTATCCGGCGACAGAGATTTACTGCAGCTTGCGACAGACCATATCAAAATCCGGATTCCCAAAACAAAGAAAACCGGAACTGAAATTGAGGATTATTATGCAAAGGATGTTCTTTTGAAATATCAGGTGACACCAACGGAATTTATTGATGTCAAGGCGTTAATGGGAGATACTTCTGACAATATTCCTGGGGTACCGGGCATTGGGGAAAAGACTGCCACAGCTTTAATCGCGCAGTATAAGAGCATTGAAAATGCCTATGAGCATGTGGAGGAAATCAAGCCTCCGAGAGCGAGTACCAATTTAAAAGAACATTATGATATGGCGCAGATGAGCAAGACACTTGCAACCATTGAGACGAATGCCAAGATTGATTATGATATCAAAAATGCCAGATTAGAGCAGATTTCTGATTTGTATACAGAAGAAGCATATTTACTTTGTAAGCGTCTGGAGTTTAAGCAGCTGCTTGGCAGATTTGAGGTGGAAGCACCGAAAAATCAGGCAGAGGAGCACTTTCAATTTATAACGGAAGAAAAAAAAGCCCGGAAAATTTTTGCAAAAATCAAGGGTGGTTTATGCGCGTTTAAAATAATACCGTTTGAAGAGGAAAAGGGACAGACAGAAGAACTTGGACAGATGAGCCTGTTTGCCACACCGCAGATAAATCGGTTTTTCGGTATGGCGGTGTCTTTTGGAGAGAAAGATACGTACTTCTTTCAGTGCAGTAAGGAGTTGAGCAGCGATGTTTTAGTTTCTCTTTTGACAGAGAGCGCAGCAGAGGAATATGTAACATTGGATTTAAAACCGCAGCTTAAGCTGCTTGGTATGCTAGAACAGAAACAAAAAGGAGTACTAAATCAGGAAAATCTTTTTGATGCTGTCATTGCAGCGTATTTATTAAATCCGCTGAAAAATGAGTATCCTTATGAGGATTTGGCAAAAGATTATGTATCCATGATGATTCCTTCTCGAGTGGACTTACTTGGTAAACTTGCTATTGAAGCTGCATTTACAGAGAAGCCGGCGGAAGCCTTAAAATATGCCTGCTATGAAGCATATACTGCATTTGCTGCGAAAAAGGCAATGGAGGAAGAACTGAAGGCCACAGAGATGTATGAGCTTTTTAGAGAAATTGAAATGCCTTTGGTATATACGCTGGCGGACATGGAAGAGACAGGGATTATATTAGATACCGCAGCGTTGAAGGAATACGGAGACAAGCTGGCTGTCCGCATTGCAGAATTAGAAAAACAGATATATGAGGAAGCAGGAGAAGCGTTTAACATTAATTCTCCGAAACAACTGGGCGTTATTTTATTTGAAAAATTAGAACTGCCATATGGAAAGAAAACAAAAACAGGATATTCTACAGCAGCAGAGGTTTTGGAAAAACTGGCACCGGATTATCCAATTGTGGCAGATATATTAGAATACCGTCAGCTTGCGAAGCTAAAATCCACTTATGCAGACGGATTGGTGCACTTTGTAGCGGAGGACGGCAGAATTCATACGAATTTTAATCAGACAATAACGGTAACGGGACGTTTAAGCAGTACGGACCCGAACCTACAGAATATTCCGATGCGAATCGAATTGGGAAGATTAATCCGGAAAGCCTTCCTTCCGGGGGAGGGATTTGTTTTTATGGATGCGGACTATTCCCAGATCGAGCTTCGTGTGCTTGCACATATGTCCGGAGATGAAAAATTGATTGAGGCCTATAAGCAGGCACAGGATATTCACAGGATTACTGCTTCGCAGGTGTTCCATATTCCATTTGATGAAGTTACTGATTTACAACGTAGGAACGCAAAAGCAGTAAATTTCGGAATTGTATATGGTATCAGCTCTTTTGGACTAAGTCAGGACTTAAGCATCAGCAAAAAAGAAGCGGAAGCCTATATTAACAGCTATTTTGAAACCTATCCTAAGATAAAAGGATTTTTGGATAAATTGGTGGCAGATGCTAAAGAAAACGGCTATGTAACTACTATGTTTGGCAGACGAAGACCAATCCCGGAGTTAGCGAGCAGCAATTTTATGCAGCGTTCCTTTGGAGAGCGTGTGGCAATGAATGCGCCGATTCAGGGAACTGCGGCAGATATCATAAAGATTGCAATGAATCGTGTCCATGATGCACTGATTACAAAGGGCTTAAAATCACGTCTGATTGTAACGGTACACGATGAACTGCTGATTGAGACGGCAAAGGATGAAATCGAACAAGTACGGGAAATTTTAGTAAACGGCATGAAGCAGGCGGCAGAACTTTCTGTTACATTGGAAGTAGAGGAGCATACCGGAGAAAACTGGTATGAAGCCAAGTAGGATGGAGAAGAAATGAGATTTATTGGAATTACCGGCGGAGTCGGTGCAGGGAAAAGTGCGATTTTACAGTACTTAAGTGAAAAAAAGCATACAAAAGTCATGCTGGCAGATGAAATTGCCCATGACTTAATGGAGTCGGGAACGAAATGTTTTGTGCAGCTCGCGGAAGCATTCCTGGAGGAAGATATTTTTGCACCGGATGGCAGCTTTGACCGTAAAAAGCTAGCAGATATGATTTTTTCTTCTGATGAAAAACGTCGGAAACTGAATGCGATTGTACATCCTGCAGTGAAAGAATATGTCAGGGAACAGCTTCGAATCGAACGGGAGAAAAACGAACTGGAGTTGTTGGTTTTGGAAGCTGCACTGCTAATTGAAGAACGGTATGATGAGATTTGCGATGAATTATGGTATATTTATACAACACCGGAAAATCGCGCAAATCGTCTGATGGCGTCCAGAGGATACTCGAAGGAAAAGGTGGAGCAGATTTTTGCGAGCCAGTTACCGGAAGAAACATATCGCGAAAAGTGTAAAGTTATCATTGACAATAATGGAGATTTATCGGAAACTTTTTTACAGATAGATCAAGCTTTGACAAAGGAGAAGATAGTCAGAATGGAACAGCCATTTGTATTTGGATTGGATATCGGGACAAGAAATGTTGTAGGTACAGTTGGATACCGAGAGGATGAGCATAGCTTTATCGTGGTGGCACAATGCATTATGGAGCATGAGACCAGAGCTATGATTGACGGTCAGATTCATGATATTGGAAGGGTCGGAAAGACAATTGCAAAAGTAAAAGAGCAGCTGGAAGCCCAGATAAAACAGCCGTTAACCGAAGTGTGTATTGCTGCCGCAGGTCGTGTGTTAAAGACGATAACCGTAAATGTAGAATATGAATATCCGGAAGAAACGGTGGTAACCAATGAAGATGTACATACTCTGGATTTGCTTGGAATTGAGAAAGC
>CAMGET010000056.1 GCA_946055175.1 uncultured Roseburia sp. | reverse complement strand
GTAAAAAGAAGTTTGCAGAAGAAATGGAAATTGACGAGGAACTATTAAAATAAAAGGAAGTGATGACAGTGCCGGATATTGGTGCGACAATAAAAAATCTGTGGGAAAAAGTAACTGAATATACCTATTTGCCAAAAACAATTTCACCAACAGATGTGATTGAAATTGTCATAATTGCCTTTCTGTTTTATTACATGCTGGTGTGGATTAAGGACACCCGCGCATGGACATTGTTAAAGGGAATTCTTGTAATTCTTCTGTTTGTTTTGGTAGCAGCACTGTTGCAGATGAATACGATTCTTTGGATTGCAAAAAACGTATTCAGCGTGGCGATTATCGCGATTGCGGTTATTTTCCAGCCTGAGATGCGAAAAGCGTTGGAGGATTTGGGAAGAAAAAATTTTGTGTTCCGGATTTTTAATTTTGAAGGCTCAAAAGCCGGAAACGGAAAAATCTCAGACAAGACAATCGCAGAACTTGTACATGCAAGCTTTGAAATGGGAAAAGTAAAGACCGGTGCTTTGATTGTAGTAGAAGATGAAATTATGCTGTCTGAATATGAAAGAACCGGAATCGCTGTGGACGGTATTGTGACAAGCCAGCTTCTGATTAATATCTTTGAAAAAAATACACCATTACATGATGGTGCTGTTATTGTGCGGGGAGACCGCGTGGTAGCCGCTACCTGTTATCTGCCGCTTTCTGATTCTTTAAGCCTTAGCAAAGACTTGGGTACAAGACATCGTGCGGCAGTCGGAATCAGCGAAGTGAGTGACTCCATGACCATTGTGGTGTCAGAAGAAACGGGTAAAGTTTCTATTGCCATCGGTGGAGAATTGTATCGGAATGTAGATGCGGATTTCTTGAAAAACAAGCTTACCTTCCTCCAGAAGAGAGAAATGGAAGTATCGAAAATAGAATTACTGAAAAGGAGGCTAAAAGATGCTAAAAACGCTCGGCAAGAAGCTAATGAATAATTTCGGCCTCAAATTACTGGCAATTTTGCTCGCCATTGTGCTTTGGATGGTGGTTATCAATATTGATGATCCGGTGGTACGTAAGACGATGACACTGAGTGTTACGATGAAAAATCAGGATTATATTACCGAGATGGGAAAATACATGGATATCCTGGGAGACAGTAATACGGTAACATTTACGTATACCACGAAGAGGGGAATCTGGGAAAATATTTCCAGCACGGATTTCTCGGCGACTGCAGATTTGAAGAAAATCGAAGCAAAAGAAAACGGCACTTATCGTGTGCCGGTAATCGTTTCGGCAATCCGGAATGCAAGTCAGATAACGATTGAGTCAAAGCAACTCTATCTGGAAGTGACATTGGAAGACTTAGGAAAGAAACAGTTCCAGATTAAGGCGAATACTTCCGGAACGGTTGCAGACGGCTGTGCGCTTGGAAATGTTACGATTGACAATGCCAACGTAGTGCAGGTGTCCGGACCGGTGTCGCTGGTGAATGCCATTGACAGTGTTGTTGCAACTGTAAATGTAGATGGAATGTCTGCGGACATCACAGATAATGTTGTGCCGGTATTTTACGATGTAAACGGCGAAGTGATTGATACAACAAAGCTGGAAAAGAGTATTGATACCGTGAATATTACCGCACAGATTTTAAATACCAAGGATATTCCGCTGGAGTTATCCTATATGGGAGAACCGGAAGCGGGTTATTGCCTGACAGAGGTATTAAGCAATCCGAAAACGGTTCGTGTAAAGGGAACCGCTGCAACCTTAAATACCTTAGACAGGGTTGTGGTTCCGGCCGAAGTACTGGACCTTACAGGTGTGACAAGTGATGTGGAAAAGACCATTGATATTTCAACCTATCTGCCGGAGGGAGTATCTCTTGTAATAAGCTCCGATGCGAAGGTCAATATTACGGCTAAGATTGAAGAGATGGAAACAAAAGAGTTCCGTATCCCAATCAGTAACATCACGGCAGCAGGCTTAAAAACAGGATATCAGCTGGCGTATGCGGAGAAATATCTGAATGTCAGCATCAGAGCAGGAAGAACCGCATTGGGATACTTGAATTCTGCTAATATAACAGGAACCATTGATGTAGAGAACCTGAAAGAAGGTACCCATACGGTAACAGTTATTCTGGAGTTGGATCGTACAATCTACGAAATTTCCGATGTTGTGACGGAAATTTCCATTACTCATGTATCGGAAAGTGAAACGGGAAATACCGAAAATAATTCGGAAGCAAACGGCGAAAATAATTCAGAAGGAACAGCTACGGATACAGAGACCTCGGGCAGCGGTACAACAGAGGGCGGAACCGGGGAAGAAAATAATTCAGAGAAACCGGAACAGGGAAACGGAACCGGCGACAGCTCTGATAAACAGCAATAAAAAGAAAAAGGTGGAAAAAGAATTATGGCAAGAATGTTTGGAACAGACGGCGTACGCGGCGTGGCAGGATCGGAGTTAACAATTGAATTGGCAACAAAATTAGGTCAGGCAGGTGCATATGTGCTTACAAAAGAACAGGAGCATCAGGCGACTATTATTGTTGGTTGTGATACCAGAATTTCAGGAGGAATGCTCGCAAGTGCACTGATGGCAGGTATCTGCTCCGTAGGAGCAAATGCAATTTTTGTAGGTGTGATGCCGACACCGGCAATTGCATATCTTACCAGAAAACATAAAGTAGACGCAGGTGTTGTTATTTCTGCTTCTCATAATCCGATGGAATTCAACGGAATTAAATTCTTTAATGGAGATGGATATAAGCTCTCTGATGCATTGGAGGACGAAATTGAAGAACTGATTAAAAACAACATGAAAGATGTTGTCCTTCCAATCGGTTCCGGTGTCGGGAAAATCGACTACCGTTTTGATCTGGTAGACCAGTATGTAAGCTTCATGAAAAAATGTGTACCGTTAGATTTGTCCGGCTTAAAGATTGTGGTAGACTGTGCAGAGGGTGCATCCTATTATACATCTGTCAAGACTTTAAAGGACCTGGGTGCAAATTTAGTAGCTATCCATACCGAACCGGACGGAACCAATATTAACGCAAATTGCGGCTCTACCCATATGGACGAATTAAAGGCAAGAGTCGTATATGAAAAAGCAGATATTGGTCTGGCTTTCGACGGCGATGCTGACCGTATGCTTGCAGTAGATGAAAAGGGTGAGCTGGTTGACGGTGATCAGGTAATGGCAATTTGCGGATTACATATGAAGCAAAAAGGACAGTTAAAGAAGGATACCATTGTGGTAACCGTTATGTCGAACCTCGGCCTTGACATTATGGCAAAAAAAGAGGGATTAAAGCTGGAAAAAACCAAAGTCGGTGACCGCTATGTCCTTGAAAACATGATGGAAAACGGCTATAACATCGGTGGCGAGCAGTCCGGACACATTATCTTCTTAGATGACAATACTACAGGAGACGGTCTGTTAAGTGCATTACATCTGTTAAAAGTTTTGGTAGAGACAAAGAAACCGTTATCAGAGCTTGCATCTGTTATGGAAGTACTGCCACAGGCACTTGTAAACGCAAAGGTTCCAAATCACAAGAAAGAAAGCTATATGGAGTATCCGGAAATCGCAGATGCAATTGCGGTGCTTGAGAAGAAGTTTAATGGTGAAGGACGTGTCTTAATCCGTCCGTCCGGCACTGAACCGCTAGTGCGTGTCATGATTGAAGGAAAAGATCAGAAGGTAATAGATGAAGAAGCAAAGAAGCTTGCAGAACTGATTACAAATACAATGCTTTAAATCTATGGAGGGGGAAAGTAGTTCATGGTAAGTCAAAAAGTGGTCATAAAAAATCCCACCGGCTTGCATTTAAGACCGGCGGGGATTCTATGTAAGGAGGCAATGCAGTACAAATCGCATATTACCTTCAAATATGGACCAAACATTGCAAATGCGAAAAGTGTATTAAGCGTATTGGGGGCTTGCATCAAATCAGGCGATGAGATTGAAATGATTTGCGAAGGAGAAGATGAAGAAGAAGCATTACATGCAATGATAACAGCAATAGAGAACGGACTGGGAGAGTAACTATGAAAAAAATTCTTGTGACCGGATGCAATGGTCAGTTAGGCAGAGCAATCCGGAAAGAATACGAACAGGATGAAGTGACATTTATCAATACAGACGTGGCCCCGGGGGAAGGCGTAATCGCGTTAGATATTACAGATATTAAGCAGGTAATGGCACTGGTAACGAGTGAAAAACCGGATGTGATTATCAATTGTGCGGCACATACCAACGTAGATGCCTGTGAGACCCAGTGGGATCTGGCATATCAGATTAATGCCATAGGCCCTAGAAATTTGAGCATCGCAGCAAATGCAGTTGATGCAAAAATGATTCACGTTTCAACCGACTACGTGTTTGAAGGCAATGGGACCGTACCGTATACCGAATTTGACGAGCCGAATCCGGTGAGTGCTTATGGAAAGACGAAGCTGGAAGGAGAAAAATTCGTAAAAGAATTTGCCAAAAAACATTTTATTTTCCGTACCGCATGGTTATATGGGGACGGGAAAAATTTTGTAAAGACCATGCTTCGCTTATCAGAGACACACGAGGAAGTCAATGTCGTGTGTGACCAGCTTGGCACACCGACCAGCGCGAAAGAACTGGCAAAAATGATTCGCCATCTGGAAGGAACCGAAAATTACGGAACCTTCCATGCGACCTGTGAGGGCTCTACCAACTGGGCCGAATTCACCGAAGAAATTTTCCGCCTGACAGGAAAGAATACAAAGGTCAACTATGTGACAAGCGAACAGTATGCCAAAATGAATCCGGCTTCCGCAAAGCGGCCTGCGTTTTCTATTTTGGAAAATTACATGCTGAAACTGACCAGCGATTACCGGATGGCAGACTGGCATGATGCGTTAAAGGAATATTTGAATGAGAATTAATAAATACATGATACAAAAAGGTCTTTTGTGCCTGAAAGAATACGGCATAAAGGAGCTTTATATCAGAGCCACGGAAAAGCTGCGTTCGCAGAAGATTCCGTATGATAAATGGTATCAGAAACGAAAACTTAACAGTGCAGAGAGGGAAGCGCAAAGAGCGGATTCCAAAACCTGGGGAAACAGGCCTTTGGTCAGCATCTGCGTACCGCTTTACAATACGCCGGAAAAGTACTTGTTTGAGATGATTGATTCGGTAATCAACCAGACGTATACCAACTGGCAGCTCTGTCTGGCGGACGGAAGCCCGGAAGAAACCCTTGGTAGCGTAATAAAAGCACACTATCCGTCGGAAGAGAGGCTTGTATATAAGCATCTGACCGAGAACCTTGGAATTGCCGGGAATACCAATGAAGCCTTTGCGTTGGCAGAGGGAAGCTGGATTGGACTTCTGGACCATGACGACATACTGGCACCGGAAGCACTGTATGAGTCCTTAGCGGCAACAGGCGTAAATGAAGCGGCAGCGAGTCTAGTAAAGCATAGAAAAATAACGGGTGAAATTGAGGCAGTCTATTCCGATGAAGATAAAATCACAGAGGATTTGAAGGAACATTTTGACCCTCATTTTAAACCGGATTACAATATTGATTTGCTCTGTACCAATAATTACATCACACATTTCTTCCTGGTGAAGCGAGAAATTGTGGAACGGGTGGGCGGTTTTAAAAGCCGCTACGACGGAGCGCAGGATTTTGACTTTATCTTCCGATGCACCGATGCAGCAAAGGGCGTTGCCCATGTGCCGCGGGTGCTTTATCACTGGAGAACGTCAGCCGGTTCTACAGCTGAGAATCCAAGCAGTAAGATGTATGCGTATGAAGCAGGAAAACTGGCGATTGAAGACCATTTAAAGGCAAAAGGCATAAGGGGTGAAGTTTCTTATACGAAAAACCTCGGATTTTACAGAGTAAAATATGAGGTGGAAAAACAGGAGCTGATTTCCATCCTGATTCCGAATAAGGACCAGGTAAAACTGCTCCAAAACTGTCTGGCATCCATAGAAAAGAGCACTTATCGAAACTATGAAATCATTATTGTGGAAAATAACAGTGAGCAGGAAGAAACCTTTGCTTACTATGAAACGTTGACCGGACAGCCATACCGAAAGGATGAAAAACAAGAGGGGACGCTTTCAAACGGAAACCGTATCTGTGTGGTGACCCGGAACGAAGGTTTTAACTATGCGGCAATCAATAACTTCGGTGCAACCTATGCGAACGGCAACTATTTATTGTTATTGAATAATGACATTGAAATCCTCACAGAGGATTGGATAGAAGAGATGCTGGGGCACTGCCAGAGAGAAGACGTGGCAGCGGTGGGATGTAAGCTGTTGTATCCGGACGGAACCATCCAGCACGCAGGCGTGGGCATTGGTCTCGGTGGTATTGCAAACAGCATGTTTGTCGGCATGGATAGCAAATTCCACGGATATATGCACCGGGCAAATCTGCAGATGGATTACAGTGCGGTAACGGCCGCCTGCATGATGGTAAAACGGCAGATATTTGATGAAGTGGGCGGCTTTACGGAAGAACTGGCGGTGGCTTATAATGATGTGGATTTATGCTTAAAAATGGGACAACTTGGATACCGCATTGTATACACGCCATACGCATGTGCGTACCACTACGAGTCGAAAACCAGAGGAAAAGAAGATTCTTTGGAAAAGCAGGCCCGTTTAAAACGGGAATCGGACTACATGCTGCAAAAGTGGAGCGAGATTTTTGAATATGGAGACCCGTATTATAATCCGAATTTTTCAAAAAAACGCATGGATTATACACTGGATCGGGCTTAAACACATATTACTTGGAAATACATCCGAGATATGATACAATAAGATGATAACGAATTTCAGGAGGAAATGACATGAGAACTTATTTAGTAACCGGAGGGGCCGGCTTTATCGGTTCTAACTACATTCATTACATGTTTCGTAAATATGATAACGAAATCCGCATTATTAATGTCGATGCATTAACCTATGCGGGCAACCTTGAAAATTTGAAGGACATTGAAAATAGAGAGAATTACACCTTCATCAAGGCAGATATTACAGACAAAGAAGCCATTGAAAAAATTTTTGCGGAGAACGACATTGACCGTGTGGTACATTTCGCGGCAGAAAGCCATGTAGACCGCAGCATTCGTAATCCGGAGGTCTTTGTGAAGACAAATGTCCTTGGTACGGCAGTTATGTTAAATTGTGCAAAGGCAGCCTGGGAACTCCCGGACGGCAGCTTTAAAGAGGACAAAAAGTTTCTTCATGTCTCTACTGATGAAGTATACGGTTCTCTTCCGGATGATGAGAATGCTTTCTTCTATGAGACCACCCCATATGATCCGCACAGCCCATATTCAGCAAGCAAGGCAAGCTCCGATATGCTGGTAAAGGCATATGTGGATACTTACAAATTCCCTGCAAATATTACAAACTGTTCGAACAATTATGGCCCATATCAGTTTCCGGAAAAACTGATTCCATTAATTATTAACAATGCATTACAGGGCAAAAAATTACCGGTATACGGCGATGGAAAGAATGTCCGTGACTGGCTGTACGTAGATGATCATGCAA
>CAMGET010000055.1 GCA_946055175.1 uncultured Roseburia sp. | reverse complement strand
TATATATTACAGTTGCTATAAATAAAATAGTTGCCAGTTTTGCAAACTCAGAAGGCTGAAATGACAATGGACCAACCTGCAACCACCTGGACTGTCCTTTTGCTTCTCTTCCGACGAAAATTACCGCCACGCAAAGTCCAAAAGCAACTATGTACGCCAAAGATGCAAATTTCATCCAAAACTGGTAAGGAATCATTGACAAAATAAACATTCCCACAATCCCGAGTGTTGTGGCAAAAAGCTGCTTTTTCAAATAATACGCGGAATCATTAAATCTGGTAAAGCCATAGTAAGAACTGGTACTATATAACATAACCAGCCCAAAGCAGAGAAGGAAAATAATCAAAAATAACAGGCTATAATCATAATAACGTAACGGCTTTTGCTTTTTTCGTTTTTCTCGTTGTCTCGCCATCCTTACTTTCCCTTCTTTCTATCGTCCTATTTACACGGTTTATTCTTCCAGTCCTCTTACATAAGCCTTAAAAATATCGCCGCGTTCCTCATAATTCTTAAACATTCCCCAACTTGCGCATGCCGGAGATAATAACACAGCATCCCCGGGCTCTGCCTCCTTATAGCAGACATCAATCGCTTCTTCTAAGGAATCACACATTACAACATCATAAAATCCATGCTTTTTCGCACACTCTGCAATCTTTTCTCTGGTCTGACCAATTAATACCAGTTTCTTTACCTTTCCGTCAAAGCTGTCAATCCACTCATCATATTCGGAATTTTTATCATAGCCTCCGCCAATCAGATAAGTAGGACGGTTCATTGCACAGATGCCCTTAATTGCTGCATCCGGATTGGTTCCCTTGGAATCATTGTAAAATTTCACACCGCGTTTTTCCGTCACATACTCTATTCTATGTTCGACAGCTTGGAAACGTTTTAACACTTCTACAATTTTATCCATAGGGACGCCTACACTATAAGCAATTCCTACCGCGGCCATAACATTTTCATAATTATGAAGGCCAAGAATATTCAAATCATCTACATCAATGACCGGCTGTATCCCATTTTCATCCGCCAGAAAGATTTCTTTTCCATCCAGATACAGACCTTTTTCCAGTTTCCGCTTACTGCTGAAAAACACTACTTTTGTCTGAAGCGTTTCTCCAAATGTACGAAGCACACCGTCCTCATAGTTTAGCACACAGGTATCGGTTGATTTTTGTCGTTTTGTGATACTTTCCTTCGTCTCAATGTAACATTCCATTGTATGATGACGGTTCAAATGATCCGGAGTAATATTTAAAATAGCGGATACCACCGGTGCAAATTCATGCGTTGTCTCCAGCTGAAAACTGCTGATTTCTGCAACTGTCATCGTTTCATCCGTCGTTTCTGCCGCCACGGAAGTATAAGGAATACCAATATTTCCTACCACTTTTACATCCGGGAAATAATTTTCCAAAATCTGACCAGTTAAGGAAGTCGTCGTTGTTTTTCCATTTGTTCCTGTAATTGCCACAATTTTGCCCTTTGCATAATTGTAAGCCAGTTCAATTTCACCCCAGATTGGAATCTGTCTGTCACGCAGCGCATTTACCATCGGTAAATCCGTCGGTACACCCGGGCTAAGCACAACTAAATCTATGTGCTCCATCGCCTCTTCACTTAGTTCTCCTAAGATAATCTCTACATCTGAAAATACCGGAGCTTTCTTTTTTAACGTTTCCACATCCAAATCTTTATTGCCATCAAACAAAACGACCTCGACCTGCTTTTTTTGTAACAGCTCCGTCGCTGCAATTCCGCTGATACCGGAACCTACTACCAATACTCTTTTTCCTGTTAAATCCATAAACTGCCTCCGACTTCTATAAAGCAAGCAATGCAAGCATGCAAAGCAATGCTGTTACAATTGAAAATACGGCTACTACTCTGGTTTCGGACCATCCACCCAGTTCAAAGTGATGATGAATCGGTGCCATACGGAAAATACGTTTGCCCCCGGTCCTTTTAAAATAAGTAACCTGTATGATAACAGAAAGCACTTCGACAAGATAAATCAACCCAACAATAATGATAAACAGCGGCATCTGCATCATATATGCGGTTGCCACTACAAATCCTCCGAGTGCTAGCGAGCCGGTGTCACCCATAAACACACTTGCCGGGTAAACATTAAATAATAAGAACCCTAACAATGCACCTACTACTGCACAAGTAATCGGTTCAATACCGGCATTGGTTCCAATCGCCACTACGGAGAAAAAAGTTGCCACAATGACTGTAACACTGGAGGCCAGACCATCTAAACCATCTGTAAAATTGACACCATTTACTGTCCCGATGACTGCCACATATAAAAGCGGAATCGCAAACCAGCCCAGGTTTAAGTATAATCCGTTTGAAAACGGAATCAGCATGGTAAGTGATATTCCAGAATAACGGACCATGTATACGGCAAAAACAGTAGTCACCAAAATCTGTCCTAACATCTTCTGCCATGGAAGTAACCCGTCAGAGCGGCGTAAAACAACTTTTAAAAAATCATCTAAAAATCCGATAATTCCGAAGCCAACTGTCATAAAAAGAATCGGAATAATCTTAGGATAATCCTTCATATAAAAGAGGGAAGTGATGATGATACTTGCCAATATCATTAAACCACCCATGGTAGGAGTACCGTTTTTCTTTAAATGCGACTCTAATTCCTTACGCTCTGTCTGACCAACCTTAAGCCGGCGTAAAAACGGAATCACAATCGGTCCTAATACTGCACTGATTGCAAATGCAATCATTACCGGAATCACTACATCATATTTCATAAGCTTTTCCCTGCCTTTCAATAAGACACAAAACGGTCTTATATTTTATTTTCTCGTTTGTAGACTGAACTTAGTATACGTTATTTTTATTCATTTATCAAGGTAAGGCAAAATGTTTTCAAAGATTTCTTTTGCCACCGGAGCTGCAATGGTACCACCATAATAAACTCCCTCCGGATTGTCAATAATTACCAATACCAGCACTTTTGGATCGCTTGCCGGCGCGAATCCGAGGAAGGAAGAAATATAACGGTTTTGACTTCTTGGCAGTGTCTGGGAAGTGGCTGTTTTCCCGCCGATTTCAAAGCCTTCCATTTTTGCATTCTTACCGGTTCCCTCAGAAACCACCTTTTCTAATAGCATCCGCATGGTCGCACTGGTCTCCTCGCTGCAGATTCCCTCTACAGTTTGGTAGGTAAATTTTTCCACTATCTCTCCTTCGGGTGTCTGCACCTGGACACCGAAATGCGGTGTCACACGATTGCCGCCGTTAATAATGGAAGAAACCGTGGTGCATAATTGGATTGGTGTAATCTGAAAGGATTGCCCGAAGGAAATGGTCGCCAATTCTACGGGGCCGATATTATCTACTTTATGCATAATCGTTATTGCTTCCCCAGGTAAATCAATATTTGTTTTTGAAAGCAGACCAAACTGTCTGAAATACTGATAAAAGGTTTCGCTGCCAAGCCGCTCTCCCAATTCCATAAAAACCGGGTTACAGATGTTTATACTTTTTTGCCCTGTCATTTAAAATTCTTTGTATCTTTTCATAGTATTCCCACGAAATAAGAGCCGGAAGCGCATTTTCGATAAAAATCCATTCCTCTTCCGGCAATTTTTTTGTTTCTTTTCGAACAAAATCATATTCTCTTTTATGTAAAACCATGGTGCCATAAGCTCTTGGCGAGCGGAGCATATTTCTCCACTGCACTTCGGAAATTCTGCCGCCGTTTTTGCTTCTTGCACCTGCCTCATATAAGGCATTGCTTATCTTACGGAATCCGCAGCCCGCCTCAGCCAGCTGACACGCCAGCCTAAAATAAGCAGCTTCCTTTTCATTCCGTTCAAAAACATCTTTGCCTATTTTATTCCAGCCAAACATTTCTCTTGTAATATTCAAGCCACTCTGCTTCATTTGGCGTCTTCTATGCGCATTTTTGATTTTTGCAGAAAGCTCTTTGCTGAACTCTTCCGCTAGAATGGCTTTTATCCCTGTCACCAGTGCATCCTCTGACTGATAAAACTTCCGCTCCAGATACAGATAGAGTCTGGTATTATGCTTCATCAGACAATCCAAAAACAGATACCAGTCTTTCGCATTCCGTGCCAACCGATCAATAGATTTCACCACAATAATATCAAACTTATTCTGCCTGATATCTTCCACGATCTTTAAATATTCCCTGCGCTTTTTCGTGGAAGTCCCGGATTCCAGTTCCACATACTGTGCCACAATCACCCAGCCTTCCTCTTTTTTGGTTTCTACCAGTTCTAAACTTTCCGCCGCCTGCACCTCTAAGGCATTCTTCTGTGCTTCTTCTTCGGTACTGCATCGGTTATAAATCGCCACCCGCTGCATGGGCATACCCCTTTTTTTTCCTTTATATCAGTTTATGCCAAATGAAATACATTTATTAGCAGCGCCCACGCCAGCCCATAATACGTAATGACTGCGACAAAATCATTAACGGTCGTAATTAACGGTCCGGAAGCAACCGCCGGATCTATATTAATTTTATGAAAAAACAATGGAATCAACGTTCCAACCATACTTGAAATAATCATTGCCACCAGTAAGGATACCCCAACACAGCCTGATATTAAAAAGGAAGTTCCTGCCGGATTCTGTTTCAGCAGCCAAATGTATAATCCGATAAATACAAAAGCAAGCGTTCCTAAAAACAATCCGCCCGAAAAACCTACCCGTATCTCTTTAAAAACCAACCCAATTTTCTGCGTTACCGTTAGATTTTCGTCCATAAGGACACGAATCGTAACAGCAAGAGACTGTGTTCCAACATTTCCCGCCATATCAAGTATCAGCGACTGAAAGCAAATCACAATCGGCAGAACCGCTACAACTGTTTCAAAAATACCGACAACAGAGGAAACAGCCATTCCCAGAAAAAGCAATACAATCAACCATGGAAGTCTTTTTTTCATACTTTGCATAGTCGTTTCCTGCAAATCTTCTTCCGCTGTCAAACCTGCCAGCTTTGCATAATCTTCTCCCATCTCTTCATCTACTACTTCTACGATATCCTGCGCCGTAATGACTCCCAGTATCTTTCCTTCTTCTGAAACAACCGGTATTGAATCCTCCGCATATTCTTTGATTCTCTCAATACAGTCGCTGATTTTTTCATGATCATTTACAAACGGATAAGAGGTACTGATTAAATCTTCAATATCCGTTCCTTCTCTCGCTATAATTAAATCCTTTAAATCAATTGCTCCATAAAAATGCTGTTTATCATCAACTGCATAAATCGTCGAGATATTGTCGTTTTCCCCAGCCTGCCGGACAAGTTCATGCATCGCCTGTTTAATGCTAAGATGCTTTGCTATCTGAATAAAGTTCGTGGTCATCTTACTGCCTATTTCATCATCCTCATAAGACAAAATTAAGCGTACATCCCGTCCTGTTTCCTCATTGAGGAGCTCCACAATTTGTTGTCCGACTTCATCATCCATCTCCTCAATCACATCAACCGCATCATCCGAGTCCATGTTTGAGATGATTTCAGCTGCATTTTCAATATTTAATTCAGCCAAATAGATATCCGGGTCTTCAATATAAGCAAAAATTTCAGATATCAGCTCCGGTCCCAAAACCGGATAAATCGCTTTTCTTTCTTCCGGAATTAGTTGTTCGATTGCTCCCGCAATATCATTCTCGTGATAATTAGAAAGTTCATCTAATAATTGTTCTTTTGGCATGCCACTTCGAAATAAAGCAAGCACTTCTTCCACAAAATGTGGTTCTTTTAATATTTTTTTCTCCATAAAATGCCTCCATTTCCGCCCTAAATTTGGGCACAAAAATACACCGCTTCCGTAATTCCTTAAGTAAGCTGCTCATTACCTGCTGTGTAGTATAGGAATTCCTGCGGTGCAAAAGGCATCGAAAAAATAACGCAATTCTAGTGAAGTTTCACAGACAACTGCGTTTTTCGTTTTCTTACGTTTTCACCGCAATAACTACTTCGTCCCGTACTATCGCAACTGTCCATATTCTTCACCTCCTGAATTTTTTAATTCTTCATTTATAATAAATGAAACCATATAACTAGTCAAGGAAAATGTCATCTATAAGTTCTCTAAAGAATTTATTTGTGTAGGCATTCATTTCTTCGCATAGCGGAATCGTCTCCGGCACTTCACTTCGCTGTGACTCCCATGCGATTTGAACGATTTTTTTGATTTGTTCCTCATCATAATTCTGCTCATCAAGCCATGCTCTTATCTTCTGTTCCTCTTTATAGATAAAACCGTGGAAATACATCGCTAATAGGAGACTTTTGTAATCCACTTCATAATGACTGACAGACAAAATTTTATCCATCTGCTTTTTTACCAATTCGATGTGCCACATATTGTGCATGATATCTTTCTCTTTATAATATGGTTCCACAAATTCCACTAATGCCTTTTCGTCTATCATCTAATTTTCTCCCCTCTAAATCTTTTTTTTAAAACAAATGATACGGTTTGCTTCCTCAAATCCAACATTTAAATGAAAATGCAGGCTTTCCGTATTCGTAAGCTCACAATCACTTGCAAATTCCGTACATCCCTGTTCTTTCGCCCAAGTTTCACAAGCCTGCAACATCTGCTTTGCATAACCGTATTTTCTGTATGCTTCCTCCACAAAAATTCCTTCTAAATAACCAACCGGGCTACTATCCGTGCCTTCCACATATTCATGGCGCAGCTGACATTGTGCAAAACCAATGGGCTGATTCTCTACTTTAACCAGAAAGAATGCACTTTCGCCGTTTTCCATTATCTGTCCAAATTCTTCTGTCAACTCTTCCTTTGTATGATTTTCCCACATCTTTACTGCCATCTGTGCCAACGCTTCTATGTCTTCTTTTTTCGCTCTATCTATCATGACTACTCCCTTTTCCAAAATGCGCTAAAATACCTCCCACCTTTCGATGAGAGGCCTTTACAGTTATTTCCAGTATTTTTTAATATATTCCAATGCTTCCTCTTTAGAGATTTTAAAGCTTTTCTCAAGTCTGACTGTCGTATCTTCTTTCGTTTCATGCAAATCCTGGCAGGTCTCTATTACCACACCAATAGACTCTGCTCTTCCTTCTGCTCTTCCTTCTGCTCTTCCTTCTGCAAGTGCTTCTCTTTGTATGAGACGCCTTTCTTCCCACATCTTCATATAATTGATGCCAACCTCCTTACGGTGCTTTGCCTTTTCCACAAATTCATGAATTCTGTGAATGTCTTCGTTTGTCACATTCTCCAGTCTCGTATCTTCCATATATTTTAACATATCGCGAAGTGATTGGCTAGGATTTCCTTCTGTCCCTTTCGTATACAAAAAAATCTTTCTTGCCCCATCTTCATAGGACACGGACGGGTCTTCTACACATTGATTTTTTATGGTATATACCATACGTTTCTGTCCAAACGGATCATAAGGTAGAATCACAATAATAGACACCCTGGGCAGTTGTTCATAATCCACACCGGCATTTAAATGTTTTGTATCAATTAAGCCATGGTAATATACGCAACGATAAACCAAATTCTGTAGTTAAATACCGGTCATTTCCAAGGAT
>CAMGET010000054.1 GCA_946055175.1 uncultured Roseburia sp. | reverse complement strand
ACCGGTACTCTTCCGTGATGTGCAATTCTGCCGTAACCTTCTATTTCAATTGTTTTATCATCATATGATAATAGATTACCAACAATAAAATCCTGTTTCTGTCCGATAGTACTTATTTTTGCATCTTTTATGGTTAAATCGGCAACGCCTTCTTTCATTATTTGTTCGCCAAAATTAGCTTCTTTTTCATAAATAACTCCTCGAAAAAGAAAAGACAGCTTATCATTTTCAAAAGAAATAATGTATGCATTTGGTATTACGGACTCTTGATTAAGTTCTGTTTCCACACCTACACATTCTTCCCCAATCAGATATATCTTATATGGCTCCCACATATTAAAATAAGAAATTGGAAGTTCCGTAGTAAAGGTTCCTTCATTTGTATAGATACTGCTTCCATTTCCGGCTGCTTCAGTATTTAAAATCAATATCTCCTTGGATTCCACACGATCAGAAATGTCCAAATAATCAATTAATTGTTTATATACCTGATACCATTCCATTCGCGTGACAGCCCGCTGCAAACCTTTCCCCGTAAAAGAAATTACATCTGAAACACCAAGCTTTTTCATCACAGCCTCTACCATTTCATTTGTTAAATACTCTTCTTTGTATGCATCAAAAAATAACTTCCATTCCTCCTTCGTGTAAACTGAGAACTCCAGATTCAAAGCCGCTTCTTTTACAGATACATAAGAATCCGTCATCGTTTCCTCTTCAAAACGTGCAGTCCATTTTCCAAAAAAGGCAAAGAGAAACGCAGCCAATAAAACTAAAACGATTTCTATCAGATAAAATTTTGTGCGTTCCCGATTATTTATTTTCATGACTCTCTCTTTCCTTTCTATTATAACAGAAAAGACGCATGGCGAACTTTCCATTACTGAATACAAAAGAGGCTGCCCTAAAAGCAGCCTCTCTTTTCTTTTGTATCTATAGCATTCTCTTTTGTGTATTTGTACTCTTTTGTATCTTACAATTTCTTTTGTGTGATAGGAATTATCTTTTGTAAGATTCTTTTGGACTTTTAAGATTTTTCTTTTGTAAAACACCCAAAATGCCGTTTCCTACAATTTTGACGCCTAGCCAAAGCTAGGTGGGTAACCGCAGCCAGCCTTCTGCCTTCCAACGCTCGCCGAAGCGAAATTTCTTTGGCCTGACTTCCAGCATGTTCATATAGGAATCCCATAAACGTAAATGTAGGTTCAAAATAGTAGGGTTGTCGTACATCCCAGGCCTTTTCTTATTTTTATTATACTTTAATATGCCCGTTTCTACAAGTAAAAATTATAGTTTTCTTCATGAAAAATCTTGGTTAATTTTGAACAATTTTCATTCAAAAAGCAGACGACCTAAGCCGCCTGCTTTTATCGCAAATACGAATCAGTTATTTCTTATAAGGTTGATAATTCATCAACAAGTTTCTGTAATGCTGCTAACGCTTCATCCGGCAACTTGTCATATCCCTCTTTCTTAACAGCGAAATCTGCAACTGCATTAACACGTGTCTGCATTGCTGATTTTAATTCAGCAACATAGTTTGGATCTTTTAAGTCAGGTGTAAAGTCTCCAGTCTTGCCGGACCAATCGTTCATGATTTCGATATCTTCAAATGGTCCCCACTGTTCAAATTTAGCCTTTCCTTCAACAATTGTCTCAAGAATTCCTAAAGTATCCTCTTTCTGACACTTGTGACCCATGAAATCACCTGTATTAACAATATAACATGCTACATTCTTCTCTTCTACTAACTTTTTGAACTTCTCATAATCGTTTACTAATGGATAAGTTCTGAATGGGTTAGCATATGGAACGATACGGATTGCATTTAAATCTGTACCGGCTGCAACACGTTCAGCAGTAGAAGTCTTTGTAGCAAGTGTAGCGCCCATTACAGATGCTAATGCTGCACCTTTTAATTTTACTACCGGCGGAATGGTTGGGTCTTTCATAATCCAGAAGATTGCATTAACAGGAGCCTCAATCTTATCTACACGGTTTGGAGACCATAACTTAGATTTGATTGCACGTCCGTTACCATTACGGATATCTTCTGTTACTAACTGAATCTTGCCCTCGCTGTCCATTGTTGCAGAACAGTTCTGAGCTGACAATAAGTATTCATTATCCGGACAGCCTGTTGGATAATCTGCTGTCTTATCGAAATAGGTTGGCTCTAATGCAATAGATGCACAGGTATCTGTATTGATAATAAAAGCATCGTCATGAAGAACTTTAATACCACCAAATGCATCATACTTTCCGCCATGCTTTGCATGAGTTAAAGTAGATTTACCTGAACCTGATAATCCATATACAGATGCAACGAATTTCTTGCCACCTTCTAATGAGTATTCTTTCTGTCCACCATGGCAGGAAGCATAACCATTTCTGTTTGCAAGAGCCCAGGCCATTGTTAAGGTTCCTTTTTTGTGCTCTCCAAAATATCTCATACCAAGAATTGCTGCACAATTCTGATTTGTATCAAAGTAGCAAAGAGTTAATGGATCGCTCAGGCAACTGTAATCAACATCCGGTGCATCGTGTGGTGCCCACTGCGGATCAGAGAAGATATAAATATCCGGTTCATTTCCATCAGCGATAGGTTTAGAATTCTTATACATCTTTACATATTCATCAGACATATACTGGAAATTTAACATCCAGTTGTAAAGAATATTTTCTTCTCCTTCCGGAATAAGAAGGTGAGCTTTTACCATGAATTCCGGATCAAGACCAATGAAACATTCAGCATGATATAATGTCTTCCATCTTGCTTCATATACGGCATCCATAACGACTTTATCAAGTTTTGTATCATCTACACCAGGTTCTCCTTTGATACGACGAGCTGCAGCATAACGGCCTGTTACTGCACCATCATTGAATAATAAAACTCTTGAATCTTTTTCAAGGCCAAAGGTTTCACCATCTTTGATTTTCATATCTGTCACGATAGTTCCCGGTGAATTTTTTGCTAATTCATAAGCTTCTTTTAAGGTATTAACCTTTACAACATTGTTGCCATAAAAAGCAGCTTCGATGATTGAACGTGTCTTGGAAAAGCCAACTTTTCCGGCACCAATCTCGTTAATTGGATAATAAGCTTTTGTTGACATATTATGTCCTCCTTTATTGAAATAACTAAGTAGCTAAAACAAAATTCCGCTACTATAAATTTTACATAATGTTATTTTTTTGTCAATCCATTTCTATCAAAAAATTATAAACATTCTATAAACGCTGGCCTTTTGCCATCTCCTCTGCATTGAATACCCCCGGCATCAATTGTTCTAAGGTGAAAACTTTGTAATCTTTTTCATTAATTGCTACTATTACTTCAAAAGTTTTCAAGTCGCAGAATTCCACCATCACCTGTCTGCATACGCCGCATGGGAACAAATAATCATCCGCATCACCGTTTATAGCAATCGCCTGAAACTCCTTCTCTCCTTCTGAGAGTGCCTTAAAAAAAGCGGTTCTTTCTGCACAATTAGTTGGTGTAAAGGCAGCATTCTCAATATTACATCCTCGATACACTTTTCCGCTTTTTGTCAGCAAAGCGGCACCCACACGAAAATGAGAATATGGCGCATATGCCATTTTCTTTGCTTCCATTGCTTCTTTTATCAATCCTTTATTATCCATTCTTTAATCCTCCAAAAATTCGCACCTATATATTTATTTTATCACAAAAATAGTCTAAAAAGTAGTACTCCATTCCCCAGTTATGAATTTTTTCTAAACCGAATTTTAAATTTCTTTAAATTCGACACATTATTCTTGTTTACGTCAACTGATTTATGCTATCATAAACTAACGCGTTAAAGAATATCAGTAAAACAAACAACAGGAGGGAAATAACTATGAACAAAAATGCAACAAATCCTTATTCGCAAATCACCCCTGCATTGCTTGAGTTATCTGAATTAGGTAAAAAAAGTGCTTCATTTGACCCAGAACTATACTCAGTCTACGATGTAAAACGTGGACTTCGTGATATAAATGGTAAAGGTGTGCTTGTAGGCTTAACACAGATTTCCGATGTATGCTCAACTAAGATTGAAAATGGTGTCTCCGTTCCTGCCCCCGGTTCCCTTTACTATCGTGGCTACAATATCAAAGACATTGTTTCCGGAATTGACCCAAAGAGCCATTTTGGTTTCGAAGAGTGTACGTATCTTCTTTTATTCGGAAAACTTCCAACCAGAGAAGAACTTATGAGTTTTTCTTTGATGCTCAGCGAATATCGTAGTCTTCCAACTAATTTCGTTCGCGATATTATCATGAAGGCACCAAGCAAAGATATGATGAATACATTAGCCCGAAGTGTGCTTACTTTATATGCATATGACGATAAGGCAGATGATACTTCCCTGCCAAATGTGTTACGTCAGTGTTTACAACTAATTAGTTTGTTTCCGATGTTTTCTGTCTATGGTTATCAGGCATATAAGCATTATCACGATGGAGCAAGTTTATATATTCATCCACCGGTTGCTAAATACTCAACAGCAGAAAACATTCTTCACATACTACGCCCTGACAGTAAGTTTACACCATTGGAGGCAAAAATATTAGACACAGCTCTCATCCTTCACATGGAACATGGTGGTGGTAATAACTCCACCTTCACCACACATCTGGTTTCTTCTTCCGGAACGGACACTTATTCTGCCATTGCAGCAGCCATCGGTTCTTTAAAAGGGCCAAAACATGGCGGTGCTAATTTAAAGGTTGTAAAAATGTTTGAAGATATGAAGCAGGTTGTAAAAGACTGGAATGATGAAGCAGAAATTGAGCATTACCTAACTGCGCTTCTTCATAAAGAAGCTTTCGACAAAGCAGGTTTAATCTACGGTATGGGACATGCGGTCTATTCACTTTCTGATCCGAGAGCTGAGATATTACGAAGTTTTGTCAAACAATTATCCGCTGAAAAAGGTATGGAAAAAGAATTCAACCTTTACGCTGCTGTAGAACGTCTTGCACCACAGGTCATTGCAAGAGAGCGCAAAATTTATAAAGGAGTCAGTCCTAATGTTGATTTTTACAGTGGTTTTGCTTACAGCATGCTTGACCTGCCTATGGAACTCTACACACCGATTTTTGCTATTGCAAGAATTGCGGGTTGGAGCGCACATCGCTTGGAGGAGCTTGCTATTGACGGAAAAATTATGCGTCCTTCTTATAAATGTGTGTGCGAACATAAAGAGTATGTTCCAATTGATAGACGATAAAAAAGTGCCTCGATTTGAGGCACTTTTTTACTGCAAAAATAATTCCCTTGCTTTTTTTAATGAATAAAAGAACCAAAGTAATGCTACAATTCCAACTATGACTCCAATGTATGGAATACTACCTACATCTTCAAACAAATCATTCGCAATTTCTGCCAATCCTAATAAAATAATAGCTCCACCAACAAGAATTTCTCTCCAATACATGAAAGCAATGAAGCCTTTCTTATCCGTGCATTTTTTTACTTCTTCTTCTGCAAGAATTATGGTTCCGATTTCATTTTTTCTCTTCATGAAAAATCCTGCAAAAATCAAATAAACTCCTACCAGAAGCATTGCTGCACCAAAGATTGCCATTACTTTCATATTTTTTAACCGCCTTTATCTTTTGTGCTTTATAGTATAACTCTTTCGTATACTGAAAGCAAGCTAATGAAGAATGTCATTTGGATTGCCTCAAATTCTTCCTGCTCATCCTCAGTAAACCCTTCTCCTGTTACCAGAATTGTCTTATTATTGTAATAAGAACATGCATCTGCATAGTAAGAACTATTGTTATTTGTAACAGATGTTTTCTTAATCCGGATTTGGAAGTTAGCCATTTTTGACATTATAGCCACATCATTGCCTTTTTCATAGATATCTACCAAAACCCAGTAATTTCCAGGAAGAGTTGGATCTGTATCCAACTGTGTTACACCGGATGCATCAAAATAAGCAAGTGACAGTTCATCACCTAACATATCACCGGTGATTGTATTTTCTCCTCTTCGAATAATCTTTTCCCAGGAACTCCATTTTACAAGAAGTGCTAGGACGATACCAGCCATCTCCGCCCGAGGTATATTCTTATACACCTCATCTGCCAATCTGCTGTCAATGCTGCAACTTGGATCTCTGCTGTATATTCATCTGAAAAATGTAACAGACGTTATGTTCCATAGTACCAAAACATTGTACCGAAATAAGTATCTTTTACATCATAATAAGCATCATAATAACTACTGCAGTTTTCGCCTTTGATTCCTGATTCCTCCGAAATACAGCCAACAGCATAAATTTTTAAAGAATCAGCTACTTCATCCCATGGAGAAGTTTCTACAATATACTCTGCCATTTCATATGCCACTGTATAAAATGCATCCTGTTCGTCGCATGTAAAACCATCACCATACATGACAAGTACAAGTGTATCTTCATCTGCAAGATTTTCATTACCAAACACAAGCTTTTTCCCTGAAATTAAGCTTTCTTCTGACTGCACAGATTCACTTTCAAGCTCAATAGCATTAATTCTAACAGTTTTCATAGCCAAAGCCATTGAAAATACTAGAAGTACTAATAAAAAAATTTTTTCAGTACATCTTTTTTGAGGTTTTGTTTTTATGCAAATGTCAACACTTCCCAACAAAATAGCCATTCAGAAACGGAATGTAATTAATAATTGCATTGTACGTCAATTTAGTGTACAATAGTACTACACATAATGCTTTAAGGGGGCGTATCATATGAAACTTGAAGAAGCTAAAATTTTGATTAGTGATGATTCTATTCTTTCAAGGAAGCAATTAAAAGATGCTATTCTTCGTCTTGGAACTCCTACGTTTATTGAAACATCAAATGGTCAGGATGCGATTGACAGTTATAAACGTGAGAAACCCAATCTCGTTTTTCTTGATATTGTTATGCCTGTAAAAGATGGGAATGCTGCAATTAGGGAAATTCGTGAATATGACCCGAAAGCAGAGATTATCATTGTTTCTTCTGTCGGTACACAGGCTCAGTTAAAAGCTGCCATTGAATCCGGTGCAAAAGATTTTATCCAAAAGCCGATGAATCCTAATCAAATTGCATCCATTATATCTTCAAGATTTGAAGGGAGATAATCTATGTACGCTCAATTTTTCGGTAACTTTTTACTTTCCCACGAAGTAATTACAAAAGAACAATTACTTACAGCTATGGAACAAAAAGCTGCACATAGACCGAATTTAGGTACCCTTGCTATTCATGCAGGTTACATGAGTGCCAGTGAAGTAGACCATATTCATATTCTTCAAACACATCAGGATTTGAAATTTGGAGAATTAGCTATCCAGACAGGAATTCTTACACAAGAGCAGGTGAATGAATTATTGTCTATGCAGGCTCCTGATTATCTTGCCTTAGGCGAAGCTTTAGTTAATTCCGGAATTATTGACAATTATGAATTAGAGCGTTTGATTGTAGAATATGCTTCAGAAAACGAAATATATGATTTGGATTCTTCAGAGGATTCCCGTTTTAAAGTGGAACAATTATTCAAACATTATTTAAAGACAAGTAAAAAAGAATATGTAAACGAATATGAATTACTGTATAATA
>CAMGET010000053.1 GCA_946055175.1 uncultured Roseburia sp. | reverse complement strand
GTTAGAGGTCATTCGAAAAAATCAGCTTTCCTATATTTTCTCTCTTTTGACAACAAAAAGCGGGGCAATTCTTTATGCAATCGATGTAGAATCGGGAGAAATCCTCGGGTCAACTGATGAGCAGGCGATTGGGAAAAAACTTGACGATATGAAGATGAGTGTTGAACAATTTACAGATAAATCAAATGGCTTTTTTGTCTATGTAGAGGGAAAAGGTGTTTATTGCGTCGGGACAATATATCAGGAATCCATACTGCTATTGCGAACCTGTTCGGTAGAGGTACTATATGAGGATTTGTGGAAGGACACACTGTTGACAGCGATTTGCCTAACCGGAATTGCTATTTTTATGGTATGCATTATGGCACATTTCTTGAATGAGGATATTGTGCAGAGTATTTGCAATATTAATAAGAAATTGACTGTAATTACCGATGGGAAACTGGATGAACGGGTGGATGTTGACAGATATCCGGAATTTGAAGAACTGAGCAGTCATATCAATGCTATGATACAAAGTATCTTAAGTACAACGGATAAAATGTCATATGTTTTGGACCATGCAATGCTTCCTATTGGAGTATATGAATACAATTCAAAAATGAAAGCAGTCCGTACGACGAAGCAGATACAAAAGATTCTCTGTTTAAGCGATGAGGAGACGGAACAATTATTTGCTGATTACAGATTGTTTAAGAAACATATTGACAAATTAAAGAAAAACCCAATTAAGGGATTTGAAAATACTTATCAATTAGACTGTAGCAAAGACCATTATATTCGTGTGGAATCTTTCCAAAAGGATGATAATTTTCTTGGTATTATCATTGATGTAACAGAAGGAGTTCTTCGAAGCCGGAGACTGGAAAAGGAACGAAATTTTGATGCTTTGACGGGAATTTATAATAGAAGGGGCTTGGATGATAAATTGGAAGAATTATTTGAACTTCCAAACAGACAGGAGGAACTAAAGTATAGTGCACTTGTTATGCTTGATGCAGATGGGCTAAAACAGATAAATGATACATACGGACACAAAGCAGGCGATAAATATCTGTGTGAAATTGCCGGCCTCCTGCAGAAAATTGAACCACCAAAACGAATCTTTGGAAGACAGGGTGGGGATGAATTTGTTCTTTTCTATTACGGATGTGAAACAGAAGAAGAGCTTATGAGTTACATAGAGGAGCTAAATCAAAAAAGAGATAACGCCGTATTTATGGCAGATGAGGTTCATTTGGTACCAATACGGTTTTCGTTTGGATATGTGTTATGTCATGAAAAAGAAGAGAACTATTCCACATTGATTCGAGAAGCTGATTTGAAAATGTATGAAGAAAAAAAGAAAAGGAAAATGAAAAGGGCGTAACCGAAATGGATACGCCCTTTTTTTATGATAAGTTTTTATTTGCGGTTGAAAGCATCAGTTTAATACGATTTAACTGATTGACCTCGCTTGCACCCGGATCATAGTCAATGGCTACAATATTTGATTTCGGATAACGGTGGCGCAGCTCTTTAATGACACCTTTTCCTACTACATGGTTTGGAAGACAGGCAAATGGCTGTGTACATACAATATTTGGTGTGCCATTATGGATAAGCTCAAGCATTTCGCCTGTTAAAAACCAGCCTTCACCGGTCTGATTTCCGATAGAAACTATATCGCTTGCATATTTAGCCAGGGTATCAATGTAGGCAGGAGCAACAAAGTGTTTACTCTTTTCAAATTCTTTGCGGGCAGCACTGCGCAGCCACTCAAAAAATTTGATGCCAAGCTGACCAACAAGTTTTGATTTTTGACTGGTACCGAGATTATCTGCTTTGAAGCCGTTATTAAAGAAGCAGTAGAGCAGGAAGTCTGTCAAATCAGGTACCACCGCTTCGGCACCTTCTGCTTCCAACAAGTCAACTAAATAGTTGTTGGCAGCCGGATGGAATTTTACCAGGATTTCTCCAACGACACCAACACGCGGCTTCTTAATATCTAAACGTTCTACCTGATCAAAATCCCGAATAATTTCCCGACACATCTTTTTAAAAGTAGAATGAGAAAGTAATTTCTTTTGTGAAACAAAACGAATGACTTCCTTTTTCCATTTCTCATGAAGCGCATTTGTAGTTCCCGGTGCTGCCTCATATGGACGCGTCGCATAGACGCAGCGAAGGAAAATATCACCAAATTCCAAAGCATATAGTGCATGCTGGATTAGCATCGGAGTGAATTTAAATCCAGGGTTAGATTCCAAACCACTTAAGTTTAAGGAAATAACAGGAACGTTCGGGTATCCTGCTTTTTCTAATGCTCTACGTAAAAATCCAATGTAATTACTTGCACGACAACCACCACCGGTCTGAGTGATTACAATAGCAGTCCTTTCCATATCAAAATTTCCGGATTGGATTGCTGACATAATCTGACCAACAACAATTAAGGAAGGATAGCAAGCATCGTTATTTACAAAACGAAGTCCTACGTCAACGCATTCTCTCGCAGGCACATCAGGTATCACCATATTGTATCCGGCAGCGCGGAAAGCCGGTTCCAATAATTCAAAATGAATTGGAGACATCTGTGGGCAGAGAATGGTATAGTTTTTGCGCATTTCTTCCGTGAAAATAACACGATTATAGGCGGAAGAGGTAAGCGTACGTTTTGCGTTGCGCTTCTTGCGTACACGAATGGCGGCAAGCAGAGAACGGATACGAATACGGGCTGCACCAAGATTATTTACTTCGTCAATTTTTAAACAGGTATAAATCTTACCGGATTTCGATAAAATATCATTTACTTCGTCTGTAGTAACTGCATCAAGACCGCAACCGAAGGAATTTAACTGGATTAAATCTAAGTCGTCTCTTGTTTTTACATAATTTGCGGCAGCATAGAGACGGGAATGATACATCCACTGGTCCATAACAATTAACGGACGATCTACGCCCTGCAGGTGTGAAATAGAATCTTCTGTTAAGACTGCAATGCCATAAGAGTTAATCAGTTCCGGTATACCATGATTAATTTCCGGGTCTACATGGTATGGACGGCCTGCAAGGACGATACCGTGAAATCCATGTTCTTCTATATAGGCTAAGACTTCTTCCCCTTTTTTCTGCATTTCCATACGGATAACAGCTAATTCCTTCCAGCCTTCCGATACTGCATCTCGAACCTCTGCTTCGGTAACCGGAGTATGACCGGATAGAATAGAAGTAGAAAAATCACTATTACAGAAGACTTTAACAAGCTGAGAAGAAAGTACTTCTTCACTGGCAAAGGACATGAACGGATTTAAAAATTTAACCTGTCCGGAGGTGATTTCTTCTACGTTATTCTTAATGTTCTCCGCGTAGGAAGTAACAATTGGGCAGTTGTAATGGTTATTGGAATCCGGAAATTCATTTCGCTCATACGGGATACAAGGATAAAAAATGAAATCCACATTTTGATGAATTAACCATGCAATGTGACCATGAGCCAATTTTGCCGGATAACATTCGGATTCGGAAGGAATACTGTCTATACCCATTTCATAAATTTTACGGGTAGAAGCAGGAGATAACACTACCGAGAACCCAAGCTTTTTAAAGAAGGTCGCCCAGAACGGATAATTTTCATACATATTAAGGACTCTTGGCAGTCCTACGGTTCCACGGGACGCTTCATTAATTGAAAGTGGTTCGTAGCTAAAAAGTCTCTCATTTTTATATGCAAAAAGGTTTGGTATGTCTGCGGTAGTTTTTTCCTTACCTAGCCCACGTTCACAACGGTTTCCGGTAATATAGGAACGATTGCCGGAAAAACGGTTAATGGTAAGCAGACAGTGGTTGGTACAGCCTTTGCATCGGGTAAGTTTTGTATCAAAAGTTAATGCTTCTAATTCTTTAATGCCAAGCATTGTGGTCTGATAGCCTTCTTCATGGCGTTCTCTTGCAATGAGAGCAGCACCGAAAGCACCCATGATACCTGCAATATCAGGGCGGACACATTCACAGCCGGAGATTTTTTCAAAGCTTCGTAACACGGCATCATTGTAGAAAGTACCTCCCTGTACAACGACATGCTGACCCAAATCTTTTGCGTCGGAAAGCTTGATAACCTTGAATAATGCATTTTTGATGACAGAATAAGCAAGTCCTGCTGAAATATCAGAAACTAAAGCTCCCTCTTTTTGAGCCTGTTTCACTTTTGAGTTCATGAACACCGTACAGCGGGTACCAAGGTCGATTGGATTTTTGGCAAAAAGTGCTTCCTTTGCAAAGTCCTGAACCGAAAAGCCTAAAGATTTTGCAAAAGTTTCAATGAAAGAGCCACAGCCGGAGGAACATGCCTCGTTTAACTGCACACTTTCAACGGTCTGATTTTTGATTTTGATACATTTCATATCCTGACCGCCAATATCCAAAATGCAGTCTACATCCGGATTGAAGAAGGCGGCAGCATAATAGTGTGCTACGGTTTCTACTTCTCCGTCATCCAACATAAGAGCAGCTTTTAAAAGGGCTTCACCATAACCGGTAGAGCAGGAATGTACAATATGGGCATCCTTTGGTAATTTGCTGTAGATTTCCTTCAGTGAAGTAAGGGCAGTAGCCAGGGGACTGCCGTTATTATTACTGTAAAAAGAGTACAGTAAGGAACCGTCTTCCCCAACCAAAGCTATTTTGGTAGTGGTAGAGCCGGCATCAATTCCCAGATAACAGTTTCCATGATAGCTTGACAAATCAGCCGTTTTTACATGGTGTCCATCATGGCGGGCTTTAAACTTGGCATATTCTTCTTCGTCAGCAAACAGAGGCTCTAAACGGGCTACTTCGAATTCCATATGAATGTCTGTTTGTAATGTATGATGTAAATCTTCCAAAGTGGTAACGGAATCTTCTTTGTAGTTTAGAGCAGAGCCGATTGCAGCAAAAAGATGTGAATTTTCAGGAGTAATCGCATGCTCATTATCCAGATTTAAGGTGCGGATAAAAGCAGCTTTTAACTCTGACAAAAAGTGGAGTGGTCCACCTAAAAAGGCAACATGTCCACGAATCGGCTTACCGCAGGCAAGACCGCTGATAGTTTGATTTACAACTGCCTGAAAAATGGAAGCAGATAAGTCTTCTCTGGTAGCGCCTTCGTTGATAAGAGGCTGGATATCTGTTTTAGCAAAAACACCGCAACGGGCAGCAATCGGATAAATGGCTTTGTAATTTTTTGCATATTCATTTAATCCGGATGCATCGGTCTGAATCAGAGAAGCCATCTGATCAATGAAGGAGCCTGTACCGCCGGCACAGATACCATTCATACGCTGTTCTACATTGCCACCCTCAAAATAAATAATTTTTGCATCCTCACCGCCCAACTCGATTGCGACGTCTGTCTGAGGTGCATAATGCTGTAATGCAGTTGATACGGCAATGACTTCCTGTACAAAAGGAACATTTAAGTGTTTTGCAAGGGTTAGACCGCCGGAACCGGTAATAACAGGTGCTATTTTGATGTTTCCAAACTGATGGTAGGCTTTGTCAATCAATGAAGATAACGTTTCCTGAATATTGGCGAAGTGTCTTTCGTAATCTGAAAAAAGCAATTGATCGTTTTTATCCAGAATGGTTACTTTCACAGTAGTGGAACCAATATCGATTCCAAGCTTATGTAATTCCATATGATTCATAAAAAAGATTCCTCCAAGTCGAAAAATGTCACCTTTCCTATTATAATGTCATTTCTCAAAACAATAGTTTAAATTTTAACTCACAAAATACTGAAAATCAATGTGTAAATCGCTAAAAATTATAAACTTTTTGTAAAGTAGAAATTGGCTAGATTGACAAAGCACAGGCATACCGATATACTTGAAAAAGTAAAAATAGAAAGAATACTTAAATGTATGGGAAAGCGTGAATTATTATGAACTGGTTAAATAAATTAGAACGAAAAATAGGGCGTTATGCAATCCCAAATTTAATTATCTGGCTGATTGGTGCCTATGCAATTGGGTTTGTGTTAAATCTGATTAATCCGAAAGCGGTAGCTTTTTTAAGCTTTCATCCGTATTATATTGTGCGTGGTCAGGTTTGGCGTTTGGTAACTTGGATTTTCCAACCGACAAATACCAATATTTTCTGGATGCTGATTATGCTCCTTTTTTATTATCAACTGGGAATGAATCTGGAACGGACTTGGGGAACATTCCGGTTTAACGTGTATTTAATAGGCGGAATGCTGTTTACGGTAGTCGGCGGAATGTTGTTTTATGGAATTGTCAGTATGATTTTTGGCTTGGATAAGGCAATATTGGTCAGCAGTTTAATGGCAAATTTTGTAAGTACTTATTATGTAAATATGTCAATTTATCTGGCATTTGCTGTGATGTATCCGAATTTACAGGTTTTGATTTATTTTGTAATCCCTGTAAAAGTAAAATGGATGGCAATTATTTATGTAGTAATGATGGTTTATAATATTTTTAGTGTTGCACAGATGTATGGTACTTATTTTGGAACAGCAGCCGGCGTATGGGCAGCAGTGACTATGACAATTGTAAATGTAATGTCGTTGTTGAATTTCCTTATTTTCTTTTTGTCGAGCAGGGATATGAAGCGTTATGCGCCGAAAGAAGTGCATCGCAGGCAGGAGTTTAAACGCCAGATCAGTGAGCCAAGACCGGGTTCCGGTATTACCAGACATAAATGTGCAGTTTGTGGGAGAACGGAAGTGTCGAATCCGGAACTGGAGTTCCGTTTCTGCTCAAAGTGTGAAGGCAATTATGAATATTGCCAGGATCATTTATTTACACATCAGCATATTCATAGAAGTTAACACTTCATTAGAAGTTAACACTTCGTTTGAAGTCGCACTAGTAATATAAAAAGGTTGGTGTTATAATATAAATGCCTATGTTCCTCTTTAGAGAAGAACGACGGCAGCAGGAGGATAAAACCTCTGTCTGCAAAAGCAGGCAGACATTTTTCTTTCGGAAAAATAAGGAGATTTAGTAATATGGAAAATGAAGAAGTAGTTTCAAAAAATTTTATTGAACAGATTATTGAGAAAGATATAGAGGAAGGTCATTGCCAGGAAATCCATACCAGATTTCCACCGGAACCAAACGGGTACTTACACATCGGACATGCAAAAGCCATTCTTTTAAACTACGGGCTGGCGCAAAAATACAATGGCAAGTTTAACCTTCGCTTTGATGATACCAATCCGACAAAGGAAAAAACAGAATTTGTAGAGGCAATTGAAAATGATATTGCGTGGCTTGGTGCTGATTGGGAAGGCAGATTGTTTTTTGCATCTGATTATTTCCAGGAAATGTATGAAGGCGCTGTTAAGTTAATCAAAAAGGGTAAAGCTTATGTTTCTGATTTGACAGCGGAACAGATTCGTGAGTACCGTGGAACTTTGACAGAACCGGGAAAAGAAGATCCGTATGCAAACAGAAGTATTGAAGAAAATTTACAGTTATTTGAAGATATGAAGAATGGTAAGTTTGCAGATGGGGAGAAGGTTCTGCGTGCGAGAATTGACATGGCATCTTCTAACATAAATATGCGAGACCCGGTTATTTACCGTGTGGCACATATGACTCATCACAGAACATGGCTACAGCCACAGCAATGCAGGATCCAAGCCGTGTCTGTGACCTACACCACAGCTCATGGCCATGCAATGCTGGATCCTTAACCCACT
>CAMGET010000052.1 GCA_946055175.1 uncultured Roseburia sp. | reverse complement strand
GAAATATGAATAATCTGATGAAACAGGCACAGCGCATGCAGCGTCAGATGGAAGAAGCACAGAAAGAGTTAGAAGAAAAAGAAGTAACAGCAACTGCAGGCGGTGGTGCTGTTGAAATCACAGTTACCGGAAAACATGAAATTAAAAAGGTAAAACTCGACCCGGAAGTAGTGGATCCGGATGATGTAGAAATGTTAGAAGATTTAATCATGGCAGCAGCAAATGAGGCATTCCGCAAATTAGACGAGGAAAGCCAGAGCCAGATGGCGAAGTTCACCGGCGGCATGGGTGGAATGTTCTAAGAAAAAGAAAAGAAGGCTAAGTAGTCCGTCAATGCGGAAAACTTAGCCTTTTTACTAGGTGCGCCTAGCGGTACACGTTCTACAGCTTCGCCTTAAATATCGGGTCTGCCGGATAGCCACCATTACATTTTTGCATGCCCCTTTGGATACTGTCTGCAGAATTCCCCCAGTCTTTATCGTTATTGCGATAGTCATTTTTCTCCACAAACCATTCGACTTCCTTTTGAAGACGTTCCATGTTATCCTGCATGAGTTGAAAGACTGCCGGATAGAACTCTTTTTTCTCCGCATCAGTCAGTTTGTTTTCGGCAGCTTCGATGAGGTCACGGAAGTGTGGCAGACAAAATCCTTTTCCAGACAAAAACAAATCACGGAATTCATAATCCTTCTTATATAAACTGAAAAACGTATCCAGATAACGTCCGTAAATACTTTCGAAGTGATTGCAGACATAGCAGGTGTGCTCCTTTTCGTAGAGCCAGCTGCCCAATTCCGTTTTGGGCATATTTTCCTTTACGTCCGTCTTCTTAAATCGTGTCATAAGTGAAGACTTTCCGGGCGTAAATTTTTTCAACTCCTCGGAAAGCTCTTGGTTTATTTTGCGAAGATGCGTGCTCAAAATAAGTGCGTTGCCAAGGCGGTTTCCATAGTCATACATCATCTTGAAATGATGGCGGCAGAATCCAAGTTTATCTGTCTGTTCGCGAATATCATCTTCCATATATGCAGAACCTAAGATAAAAGAAATCGCATGCTGCTCGGCTTTTCGCTCCAGATTACAAAATGGGCATTCATCCTCTGCATGAAAAGCATCCATAAGAGGAATGGTTGCAATGTTTTCTTTCATAGTAAATTTACCAACCCTTTCTTGTCTTTCCTTATTAGAATAGGATATTTTTGCCGAAAATGCAATAAAAGGAAAATGGTCCTTGTAAAAAGCGGGGATTTCAAGTAATATAAGTGGGAATGGGGAAGAAAGGCGTGGTTGTCAGAATGGATTTATATAGCAGCCAGATTAGCAGACTAATAGCAGAATTGGCGGATTTACCCGGGATTGGCGCAAAAACGGCCCAAAGACTGGCATTTCATATTTTAAATATGCCGGAAGAAAAAGTGAAGGCTTTGTCGGATGCGATTATAGATGCGAAGCACAATGTGCGATACTGCAATGAATGCTTCACACTGACAGATGAAGAGGTTTGCCCAATCTGCCGCGACCAGTCGAGAAACCATAAGGTCATTATGGTGGTTGAGAATACCAGAGACCAGGTGGCTTATGAGAAAACACAGAAATACGATGGTGTTTATCATGTATTGCATGGGGCGATATCACCGATGCTTGGTATCGCACCGAATGACATCAAGCTAAAGCAACTCCTAAAGCTCCTGCAGTAGGATGTAGATGAAGTAATTATTGCCACCAACTCCAGCTTAGAGGGAGAGACAACGGCGATGTATATCAGCAAGCTGATTAAACCAACCGGTATCAAGGTTACGCGAATTGCCAGTGGAGTCCCGGTTGGCGGAGATTTGGAATATATTGATGAAGTAACATTGCTTCGTGCCCTTGAGGGACGAACTGAATTATAAAGTAAAAGAGGAGAGACTATGACAAACTTAGAACTGCAAAAAACAGCAAACGAGATTCGTAAAAGTATTGTCACTGCAGTACACAGTGCAAAAAGCGGACATCCGGGCGGCTCCTTATCTGCGGCAGATATTTTTACCTTTTTGTATTTTGAAGAAATGAATGTTGACCCTGCAAATCCCAAAATGGAGAATCGTGACCGTTTTGTTCTTTCAAAAGGACATACAGCACCGGGCTTATATTCCACTCTGGCAGAAAAAGGATTTTTCCCAAAGGAAGATTTAAAAACCTTACGTCATACCGGTTCTTATTTACAGGGACATCCGGATATGAAGGGAATTCCGGGAATTGACATGTCATCAGGCTCTCTTGGACAGGGGATCTCAGCAGCCGTTGGTATGGCAGCAGCAGGAAAGCTTGACAATAAAGATTATCGTGTTTATACCTTGTTGGGTGATGGTGAACTTCAGGAAGGACAGGTCTGGGAAGCTGCTATGTGGGCAGGCTACAGAAAACTGGACAACCTGGTAGTTATTGTAGACAACAATAATTTACAGATTGATGGACCAATCGATACAGTATGCTCTCCATACCCGATTGATAAAAAATTTGAAGCGTTTAACTTCCATGTAATTAATATAGATGGAAATAATTTTGATGATATTCGCGCGGCATTTGCAGAGGCGAGAGCTACAAAGGGAATGCCGACAGCGATTATTGCAAAGACAGTAAAGGGAAAAGGCGTTTCCTTTATGGAGAATGAGGCTGAATGGCATGGAAAAGGTCCAAATGATGAGGAATATGCCATCGCAATGGAAGACTTAAAGAAAGCAGGTGAAGCATTATGTCAGATGTAAAGAAAATTGCAACCAGAGACAGTTATGGTAATGCTTTAGTTGAATTAGGAAAAGAGCATGAAGATCTTGTAGTGTTGGATGCGGACCTTGCAGGTTCTACAAAGACAGGTGTTTTCCGTAAAGCTTTCCCGGAGAGACATTTGAACATCGGTATTGCAGAAGCGAATATGGTGGGCATCGCAGCCGGTCTTGCAGCCTGCGGTAAAGTACCGTTTATCAGTTCTTTTGCAATGTTTGTGGCAGGACGCGCTTTTGAACAGGTTCGTAACGGAGTGGGCTACCCGCATCTTAATGTTAAAATCGGTGCTACCCATGCAGGCATTTCGGTTGGTGAGGATGGAGCAACTCACCAGTGTCTGGAAGATATGGCATTAATGCGCCAGATTCCGGGTATGGTTGTAATCAATCCGGCAGATGATGTAGAAGCAAGAGCAGCCGTAAAAGCTGCTTACGAGCATGTGGGACCTGTTTATTTACGTTTTGGACGTCTTGCAGTTCCGGTATATAACAATCCTGAAACTTATCATTTTGAAATTGGTAAAGGGGTCGTAATAAAGGAAGGAACAGATGTTACCATTTTTGCAACCGGTCTTTGTGTAAAAGAAGCAATGGAAGCAGAGGCATTGCTGGCAGCAGATGGTATCTCAGCAGAGATTATTAATATCCATACGATTAAACCGATTGATAGAGAACTGGTAGTGAAATCCGCATTAAAGACAGGAAAAGTAGTGACGGTAGAAGAACATTCTATTATCGGCGGATTGGGAAGCGCTGTGGCAGAAGTGTTATCTGAGGAAGCGCCAACAAAGCTTCTTAGAATCGGTGTCAGAGATGTGTTCGGTGAGTCCGGCCCGGCCTTAGAACTGATTCATAAATATGAGTTAGATGCAGAAGGAATTCAGAAACAGGTAAAAGCATTCTTAAAGAACAATTAATAGATAGGAAGAAGTCAGGTCAAACGGCCTGGCTTTTTTTGTCGATAACTTCTTTTTCGGCGTTCCATATTTCTTCAAATTTCGCAGAGAACATGTGATAGCATGGCTACAGGCGAATGGAAAAGGAGGAACGATTCAATTATGATAGAAATTATCCGGGAAGAAAATTGGGACGCTACACAAGAAAAAAATGGTTTGCCAAAGAATATCAAACAAATTGGTACGCCGGATGCCGGAGACCGTATATACATAGAGAATGAAGCATATCAGACGATGCATAGATACGGACACTGTACAGGCAAAACAGTGTATATCATGCTGGGAAGATACGATGATTTTGCCGGACATACCTGTGTGTTTATAGAAAATGCGATTGAAATGGAAGAAGTTGCTTTTAACGGCAGTCAGCCTGTCTGGAATGATGAGACCTGGGGAATCCTGTATCGGAAATTACGCCCAGAGCACGAAAATATGATTATTGTAGGCTGGGCAATTGATGTTTATGGAGAGTTCCCTCATATGACAGCACAATTAGAACATATGCATCAGACTTATTTTGGAGGTGTACACCAGATTTTGCTCTTAATGGATTCCATTGAGCAGGAAGAAGCCTTTTACAGTAATCGGAGCGGATACCTAAAGCGCAGGGAAGGATTCTATATTTATTATGACAAAAATATTCCCGGCCGTATGGAATCTGCAATGGAATCTCTGTGTGAAGGACAGGACCGAGAGGAGACCTACAGAGAATATTTAAATCAACGTAATGCAAAGAGAATGCACCGGACACCACAGATACCACAGGGAGGTTCTCATTTGCCAACACTATTGCTTCTGGCGGTAGTGGTTGCGCTTGGTTATTCGGCTTTTCAAAATTATCAGAAAATGGATCAAATGCAGCAGGCACTGGATAAAATGAATGAAATGCAGGTTATCCTTCAGACAGAATCCGGTGAAGAAGATGTGATTCGTGTGGAAGAGATTGCAGGAAGTGTTGGAACAGCAGGTACAGAACAGGAAGTGGGGGTAAACAGTACAGTTGCACCTGAAACGGAAACCGCTGCAACGACAGATGCGGCGGTAGCGTCAGAAGCCGCTGAACAGACAACAGTAACTGAGCCGGGACAGTCTTCGGAAACGGGACAGTCTTCAGAAACGTGGCAGGAGACGGAAACAGTTAAGACACTTTCTGAAGCACAACAGTATCTGGCTCAGGGATATTATGTAGTGCAAAAAGGAGACAGCCTGGCAAGTATTTGCAGAAAAATTTATAATACAACAGCCATGATGGATAAGCTGTGTGAAGTAAATGGGATTGATGATCCGGATGCAATTTATGCCGGTCAATATTTAGAACTTCCAAAATAGAAAAACCGTGTTATACTATATTTATTATAGTAAAAAGGGAATTAAAGGATGGCAGATACAAAAAAGAGTAATTTACGCGTAGTTACAGAGGAAGAGAAGCGTGATTATAAGCGAAAAATCAGGGAACATCGCGTAAAGGTTTTACAAAGGACGCTAATAACAGCTATGGTTGTTCTGGTGCTGGTGGCAGGAACGGGTATCTATTTGTCAATGCGGCAGTATAGTGATTATGATATTCGGGCCAGCGTAGAACGAACGGACACAAAGGCAACGGCGTTTAGGGAGTTTAAAGGAAATATTTTAAAATATAGTAATGATGGAGCTTCTTACACGGATCATAATAATGAGATGATTTGGAACCAGACCTATGAGATGTCATATCCGACTGTGGACATTTGCGGAGACTATCTGGTTATTTACGATAAAAGTGGGAAAAAGATTTACATCATGACGCAAAAGGGACTGGTGCACAATATAGAAACCAATCTCCCTATTTCGCAGGTAAGCATTGCAGCACAGGGAACGATTGCAGTACTTATGGATAACCAGGCAACCGGTGTTTTGGCATTGTACGATAAAGACGGAAACCAACTTGTTAATGGAGCAATTCATGGAGAAAAGGGAGGCTTTCCTATTGCAATTGCACTATCTGATGATGCAATTAAACTCGCGGTTTCCATGCTTGACATCAATGAAGGCTGCGTGAAAAGCACACTTGCCTTTTACAATTTTGGTAAAGTCGGCGAAAATGAGATTGACCATGTGGTATCAGCTTCCACCTATGATGATATGGTGATACCGGAACTGAATTTTGTCTCAAAAGACTGCCTGCTTGCAATTGGTGATACAAAGCTGATGGTGTTTGAGGGAACCCAAAAACCAAAGCTTACATCAGAAATTGAATTACAGGATGAAGCAAAAAGTATTTTTTATAATGAAAACTACGTCGGAGTAGTATATAATAGCAGTGATGAAACAATGAGTCATCTTTTACAGGTGTATGATTTGACCGGCAAGCTGGCAATGGAGGAGACCTTTGATACGGAATACACCTCAGTGGAATTGTTAAGCAGCAATGAAATATGCATAAGGAGTAAAACCGCATGCGATATTTTTACAACCAGGGGCGTTTATAAATTTCACCATGAATTTGACGAAGAGCTTTATGGAGTGATACCGGGTGGTTCCGGCTTGAACTACACATTCATCTTAAACGGTATCACAATACAGACACGATTGAAATAGGAGTACATATGAACTGGGTATTGATTTTAGTAATTGCAATTTTAGCAGGGTATACGATTGCGGGATATACAAAGGGATTTTTAAAAATTGTATATTCCCTGATTTCGTGGATTTTAATTTTAGTAGTTGTGACTGTGGCATCACCACAGATTGAAAATTATCTGAAAAACAACACGGGTATTTATGAAAAAGTGGTAGAACATTGTGAAGAGAACATCCGTGAAAAGACACTTCGGCAGTTAGAGAAAGAGGAAGGTAAAGGCGTTACGACGTTAACGGACAATGAACTGCTTGCGAAACTCATGGAAAGATTGCCGGCAGAGGCAATTGAGAAAGTCATGGGTGAAGCATCGGATGCGGCAGACCGCTTTATGGAGGAACAGGGAGTATATAGTGCGCTTGCAATAAGTGCAGCGGATTTAATCATGCGCGGAATTTCCTTCCTGCTGTCACTTATTCTTGGTGTTATTGTGTCTATATTAATACAGAAGTTACTCGGCTTTATTTCAAAGCTTCCACTCATTGGTTTTGCAGACAGTATTTGCGGTTTAGCTGCCGGAGCGATAAGCGGTCTGATTCTTGTATGGGTTCTGCTTTTCCTTGTTGCGCTAATGAGTACAACAAATTTTGGCAGTACTGTTATCTCATATATATATGAGAACGATTTCCTTATTTGGTTATATGAAAATAACATCCTTATTTCTATATTAATCTAGAATAAAAAATTAAAAAAAGTTGAAACAATAGATGTTGGGGAGTAAGAATGGACTTGCCCCCACATCTATTTATTTTTGACTAAAATGGAGCATTTATGGTAATAATAGGAAGCAAAAAGGCGGTTGACACTATTAGATAATGATGCTATTATAAGATTCGCCCACTCTAGACGGGTGGGTATCATCTTAAAAAATATTTCAAAAAAAGATGAAAAAAGTTGTTGACAAAGCGAAACGGATTTGCTATTATAATCTAGCTGTCGCAAAAACGACAACGAAACAAATACAAGTTGCGAAGCAACTTGCGCAGCTCCGAGCAAAGCGAGGAGATGATTGGACCTTGATAACTGAACAGTGAATAAACCTTGAAAGATTCTAAAACGAACAAAGTTCGTTTATGAGATTTTGTCAGTCAAAGAGACTGACGCGAACATCTTTGAATATTTCAAAGACCTTAAAACAGTAAATTCAGTTGTAACTGAATGAAAGCCAGATTTATCTGGGAAGATCAAATTTTAACATGAGAGTTTGATCCTGGCTCAGGATGAACGCTGGCGGCGTGCTTAACACATGCAAGTCGAACGAAGCACTTTAACTTGATTTCTTCGGATTGAAAGTTTTAGTGACTGAGTGGCGGACGGGTGAGTAACGCGTGGGTAACCTGCCTCATACAGGGGGATAACAGTTGGAAACGGCTGCTAATACCGCATAAGCGCACAGTACTGCATGGTACAGTGTGAAAAACTCCGGTGGTATGAGATGGACCCGCGTCTGATTAG
>CAMGET010000051.1 GCA_946055175.1 uncultured Roseburia sp. | reverse complement strand
GCCTTATCCTTCATTGCCTCTGTTCCCAAAACCAAGGCTGTCTCATTCATCGTATAAGAGTTGAAAGAATATTTTACGTCATTTAGATAGCGAATCAGTTTTTCATTTCCCATTGCATATCCGATACGCATACCTGCCATAGAGCGGGATTTCGAAAAAGTCTGCACTACAATCAGATTGTCGTATTTTTCAATGAGCGGGAGTGCCGATGTACCGCCAAAATCGATATATGCCTCATCTACTACCACAATCACATCTCTGTTATGCGAAATGATGTCCTCCACCTCGGAAAGCTCCATGGAAATCCCCGTCGGTGCATTCGGATTTGGAAAAATCACACCACCGTTTGAGCCGTAGTAGTCTTCCTTAATTATCCGGAAGTTGTTATCCAATGGTTTAACTTCATAAGGGACCCGTAGCATATCAGCCCAGACATCATAAAAAGAATAGGTGATATCCGGAAATAAAATCGGTTTTTCACTATTAAAAAAGGTCAGATAAATCATTGCCAGTACGTCATCGGAACCAACTCCCACAAATACCTGACTGCTTTTTAATCCATAATTTTCTGCAATGGCATCGACTAAAATCTTACAAGTCGGATCCGGATATTTGCGCAACTTCCCTACATTCATATCATGCAAGGCTCTTAACACACCCGGTGCCGGCGGATATGGATTTTCATTTGTGTTTAATTTAATGATGTTCTCCTGTCTTGGCTGCTCGCCCGGCACATATGGAACAACTTTTCGCACATAGCTTTCCCAATTTTCCATAGCTTTTCCCATCCAATCTATTTGTATTCTTCTGCCAGCTTTTCGAAAGCAGTCATAGAACGTTCAATCATTTCATAAGACACACAGTAAGCCAGTCTTACATAGCCAGGGCATCCGAAGGCACTGCCCTTTACCATTAAAATATGATATTTCTTCCCTGCTTCGACAAATGCCTCCTCATCTTCCACAGGTGATTTCACCCACAGATAAAAAGCACCTTCCGGTTTCACACAGGTAAACCCAAGCGCTGTCAGTCCCTCATACAATCGTTTCCGGTTTCTGTCATAAAATGCGACATCAGTCGGCTCCTCCAGGCATCGTGCTACTGCCTTTTGCATCAGTGACGGTGCATTTACAAAGCCCAGTGTACGGTTTGAAATTTCAATCCCCCGAATCAAATCTTCGGCATCGGATGCTTCGTTTGGTACTACCACATAACCGATTCGCTCTCCCGGAAGAGATAAGGATTTACTAAAGGAATAGCCGACGATGGTATTCTTATAATATTTTGTCAGGAAATCCTGCTTTACCCCATCATAAACCAGTTCCCGATACGGCTCATCGGATACCAGATAAATGTCGTGTCCGATTTCCTGTTGTTTTTTCTCCAAAATGGCAGCAATTGCTTCCATCGTCTTAGGACTATATACAACACCGGTCGGATTATTTGGTGTATTTACAATAACTGCCTTTGTTTTCGCAGTAATCTTTGCTTCAAAATCCGCTAAATTCGGTTGAAAAGTCGCAAGGTCAGGCGCTACCGCTACAATGACAGCATCAAAATTAGCGGCATACTGACGGTATTCACCAAAGAACGGAGCAAATACAATTACCTCATCCCCCGGATCTAAAATGGTCTTGAAAATAATATTTAAACCACCTGCTGCACCCACCGTCATCGTGATATTGTGAAAATCAAATGACGTGTGGAAACGCCGATTTAAATTCTCCGCAATCGCCTGACGTACTTCCGGGTATCCGGCATTATCCATATAGCCATGCAGCTCCATGGAATCCGTGTGCGCTGCCAAATCTATAATTGCCTCATTCAGCGCTTTCGGTGCCGGTGTAGCAGGATTACCGAGAGAAAAATCATACACATTCTCTGCTCCGAATTTTTTTGCCATTTCTTTTCCTTCCACAAACATTGCCCGAATTGCGGAGCTGCCGGCAAAAGCAGCCTGTATCTTCTTTGAAACCATAACGAATCCTTCTTTCTTTTTTTATCCGGCATATCTGCCAGCCATTTTACCACTTTACCATGTAAAACTGTCCTTTTCTTACTTTACAACATTCTCTATAAAAAGTAAAGAGGTTCCATGCAATTGCATAGAAACCTCTTTTTTTAATAGTTACTGTTCACACAGCACCTCCACCTCATGCGCAATCCCGCCGTCTACGCCTGCTTTCTCGCTCCTTCGGAGCTAAGATTGCTTATGGGGTGGAGGTTACGTTGTAACACAACATCTGAGAAGCCGGGACACCTTTTTACAAGCATGCTTGACAAATGTGTCCCGGCTTCTCAGATGCTGTGTGAACAGTTACTCTTTTAGCATATTCTCGGAAGTCCTTCCCCCTGTAATACTTCTAAGTTTCTGAGTCCTCCGATACCGGTCACAAGATACAATTTCCCGGGTTCTTCTTTGGTTACGGTTCCAATTGCCACAGCCCCTTCGCCGTACTTCGCACTGCGCATTGCCTCAAGTGCCCTCTCCTTCTGCTCTGCCGGTATAATCGCTACCAGTTTCCCCTCGTTTCCCATATAAAGCGGATCTAAACCAAGCAAACCACAGAAGTCCCGCACCTGCGGTGTTACCGGAAGTGCTTTTTCTTCCAAGGTAATCGTTGTACCTGAAGTCTGTGCCAGTTCTTTTAAGACAGTAGCCAGACCGCCTCTGGTCACATCCCGCATGGTATGTACCTCCACACCTGCTTCAAAGAGTGCCTCAACAATTGCTCCAAGAGGTGCATTATCACTTTCAATGTGATTTGTAATTCCCATACGGCTGGATAAAATGGCCGCATGATGGTCGCCCACGTTGCCGGATACGATGACCACATCGCCCTCCTGTACTTTTGCAGCGGATACCTCCCGTTCCTTAGGAACAAATCCTACACCGGTTGTATTGATATAGCACTCACCGGCTCCTGTCACGACCTTTGTATCACCTGCCACGATTGTTACGCCTGCTTCTTTTGCAGTTTCTGCCATGGAATGTACAATTTCCTGCAAAACAGATACTTCCATGCCCTCCTGTAAAATGAATCCGCAGGTAATGTATTTGGGCTTTGCTCCGCGCATCAAAAGGTCATTTACGGTTCCACAGATGCAAAGGCGCCCGATATTACCGCCCGGATAACACATCGGCGTCACCACAAAGCTATCCGTTGTCACTGCGATTTTTCCGCTTCCGGCTACCACCGCAGAATCCTCCATCTGATTTAAGGTATCGTTTGCAAACTCCTTTGCAAATACCGCGCTAATCAGTTCACTTGTGGCAGCTCCGCCGCTTCCGTGGACCATGCTGATTCTTTCTTCCATATTTTCAAACTAATCCTTTCCTATTCTATCCGGACTGCGTCTTTTCCACCACACGTCTGCATACAAATGCTCTACATAGAGGCATATGCACTGTGGCAGCTACCTTCCGTGGATACCATACAGGCACCCTGCGGTGTCAAAGGCTTACATACTTTTCCAAATAACGGGCATTCCCCCGGACTCATTTTTCCCATCAAAATCTTGTCACAGCAGCATGCCTTATTTTTCTTATTGTCTTCGTTTAATAAAAGGCTTCCGGCATCATAGCCTCTATACTCCGGCCGCAGCACCAGTCCGGTGCCAGAGATACTCCCCATGCCGCGCCAGGTCGCATCGGCAGGCATAAAATACTGCGTTACCATTTTTTTCGCTTTTTCGTTTCCTTCTGCAGTGACTACCTTCGGATAGCAGTTTTTAACCACACCATTTCCACGCTCATTTACGAGCTCATACAACGCATATAAAATCTCAGTTCCTTCAAATCCGCTCACTACAAATGGTATCTGATAATTTTCAGCTAATGGTTTAAAAATGTCACTTCCGGTGACTGCTGCCACATGCCCCGGTGCTAAAAAGCCATCGATTCCCGCTCCATTGCGGCACAAATAATCAATGACACCCGGCATTGTTTTTAAAGCTGTCAAAAGTTTTACATTTTTCAAACCTTTTTCTATCACTTCATCCAGTAAAAGCGCATACACCGGTGTGGTCGTCTCAAATCCCACTGCTGCAAAAACAAAGTTGGTCTGTGGCTCTTTTTCCGCCATAGCAATAATGTCCATTGGCGAATACACCATAACCGCTTTTGCTCCTACACCGGCTGACTCACTAAGAGAGGTCTTACTGCCCGGCACGCGTAGCATATCACCAAAGGTCACCACGCAGGTATCCGGCGTCATGGCAAGCTCTACAAGACGGTCCACATAAGCCGTCGGTGTCACACACACCGGACATCCCGGTCCTGACAGAAGCTTAATATTAGGAGAAAGCATACCCCGGATGCCGTTTTTTGAAATAGCCGCCGTATGGCTTCCGCAGACCTCCATGATGCGCATCTTCGGCCCGTCATATTCTTTTAAAAACTGTTTTATCTCTTCCAAATTCATTTACGAAAAGCCTCCCACGTCCTCCATGAGTTCCGTCAGGCTTAATGCCTCTTCGGTGGATACCTTCTGCAAAATGCAGCCTGCATGCACTAACACATAGTCGCCCTCCTTGATATCCACTAGTCCCATTCTTGCCGTTACAAGATTTCCGGAGAAATCCACGACCGCATCCTTTTCTTTTATCTCAACTACTTTTCCCGGTAATGCTACACACATATTATCCTCCCTGTTTTTCCGAAGGAAAAATGTCTGCCTGCTTTTGCAGACAGAGGATTTATCCTCCTTGTTTTGCGAAGCAAAATCCGAACTCATGTGAGGAGAGGATTTGACTCCTTTCTTATTGCGTTTTACTCTATAGAAACTTTTTTCCCATAGAGTAAAAAATCTGCCCCAAAGCGATTCCGCCATCGCCGCATGGCACTTTTTCATTGGTATATACTTCTTTTCCGGCAGCACGTAATCCTTCTGCCACCTCGCTCAGTAAAATGCGGTTTAAAAAGCTTCCGCCGCTTAACACCACCTTATTATACTCCTTACCGGCGAATTCTGCCATAGTAACAATTGCCGTTGCAATGGCATGATGAAACAGATAGGAAAGCAGTTCCTGTCCATTCTCATACTGCCTTTTTAATTCACTTAAATCAGCAATCAGCTTCACACCATCCGCAATCCACATGTCATCATGCTTTGTCACATCGACAGTTAAAAGTTTTTCTCTTTCTGCTTCCGGCAGGTATAAAAACCTCTCTTTTCCCTTATGGGCCGCCTGCTCCAGTAAAATGGCACACTCGCCCTCATAAGAATTATAGTGACAGATCTCTAGCAATGCACTTGCAGCATCAAACAGCCTTCCCATGGAAGAAGATAAAGCTGTATTAATTTTCTGTTTCCAAGCCATTTCCTGCAAGCGTTCTATTTCACCTAACTGGTCTGTCTCTGTCTTCTGCCTAATTTCATCTCCAATAGAAAGGCCACGCTCACGCGCTTCCATCCGATAGGAAAACAGGGTCTTGTCCGCATCCTTCGCACCCGCATCTCCCCCTAACAGCCTTACCGTGCCAAAGTGTCCCACACGTTCCATCTCTCCATTGTTATAAGTAAAAAACTCACTTCCCCAGATGGTTCCGTCTGTTCCATATCCGGTTCCGTCACAGGCAATTCCGAGAACTTTTCCTTCTAATTGGTGTTCTGCAATCACAGATGCTACATGAGCCATATGATGCTGTACTTTTGCATTTGTCTCCTTTGCAGAAACATAAGCCGGATGCAAATCACCTACAGAAATTTCCGGTGTCAGAGCAAGCAAGCCTTCCATCCGTGCAATTGCGTTCCTACGCTGCTTCATACAGCGCACCTCTTCCAAATCACCAAAATACTGGCTTAAGTACACCATTTTCCCTCGTCCCAGTGCAAAGACTGCTTTCAAATCGCCACCTGCTGCAAAAGTATCCGCTCCCAGTGGATGTGCCAGTTCAATCGGCTCCGGCACGAGTCCTCTTGCCCTGCGTAAAAGCTGCACGAAGCTTCCATTCACCTGATAAATCGAGTCATCCAAAGGAGTTAAAATCTCTCTGTCGTGCGTTACTATGAAATCCGGGCATCCCTCTTCCATCAGCCTTTTCATTTCTTCATCACCGGTAATAATCGGCTCACCGCCCCGGTTTCCACTGGTCATGACCAGTGGTCCTGTTTCTTCTAACAATATAATCTGTAACGGATTGCAGGGCAGAAATGCTCCCATCCGGTCACTCTCACCACAAATTTCCGTCACAAAATCCTTCTTCTTTTTTAACAGCACAATCGGTCTCGCATTTGAGGTCAGAAGCTCCTCCTCTTTCGAAGATACCTCACAGAACTCCCGAATGGCTTCTATACCTGGGAACATGACCGCAAACGGTTTTTTATCCCGATGCTTAAATTCGCGAAGTCTTTTTGCTGCTGCACTGCTCATCGGTGAAAATGCAAAATGGAAGCCACCAATATCTTTGATCGCTACAATTTTTTCCTCTTTTAAAGCCTTTACGGTCTGTGCAAGAATCACTTCTGTATCCTTTTCGATAGCAACAAATTTCCCGCCACTGTCCAAGCCTACCAACTTTAACGTCGGACCGCAAGTATGACAGGCAATGGTCTGTGCATGCCGCCTGATATTTCCCTTTTTCGTATATTCATTCAAACATTCCGGGCACATTTCAAAATCGCCCATAGTAATACTGTCTCTGTCATATGGTACAGCCCTTTGAATCGAATAACGAGGTCCACACCCGGTACAGCTGATAAACGGATACCGGTACCTGCGATTCTTTTTATCAAAAAGTTCTTCTCTGCAACGATCACAGGTCGAAAAGTCCACCGGAAGCAGACGTACCTCTTCCCGTCCGTTGCTGCTTTCTGCGATTACAAACGTTGTCGAAGTACAGGCTGCATCATATGGCACATCCTGCACCTTAAGTGAATCAATTCTGCCAACCGGCAACAAGCTCAGGCGATGAAGAAACTTCTCCACCGCCTCATTTTCTCCGGAAGCGATGATTTCCACCACGCCTCCCATATTTTTCACTTGTCCTGCTATCTTGCATTCCTCTGCCAGCTCTGCTACCGCCGGGCGAAATCCCACGCCCTGCACCAGACCTGTGACAGTAATTTTCTTCGTTTGCATTTAACAATGCCCTTTCTTTCGTCAAAATCCCCGCACCTATTTAGGTCACGTTCTATGCACGGATTGCCCAACGCATCTTGGTTGATTTTGCACGGCTGTTTCTTGCACATTCCTCCGCAGACGGACGAATCACATCCTTGGATACTTCACGGTAAACGCCTGCTTTTTCCAGTTCCTTAAAAGAACGCTTCACCAACCGGTCTTCTCCGGAATGGAAGGTTAAAATCGCGACCCTTCCGTTTGGTGCCAATACCTCCGGTAATTTTTCCAAAAAAGCATACAAAACCTCAAACTCACTATTTACATCGATTCGTAACGCCTGAAAGGTTCTGGCACAGGATTTTTTGATTGCCTCGTCTCGTTCTGCCTTTGGCACCCGACAAAGTGCCTCTGTAATAACTTCCTTCATCTGTGTCGTGGTCTCAATCACTTTTCCGTCCTTAAACCATCTCATGACTCTGGCTGCAATTTCTTTTGCATATGGTTCATCCGAATTTTCTACCAGCATTCCAACGAGTTCTTCTTCCGAAACCTCTTTTAACCTGTCTGCTGCGCTCACGCCCTTTAATGGATTTAAACGTAAATCAAGCGGCCCTTCTACCTTATAGGAAAATCCGCGCTCCGGATTATCTATCTGCATAGAAGATACCCCTAAGTCCGCCAGAATAAAATCAAACTTCTTTCCTGTCTCCTTTGTCACCAAATCAATGTCTGCAAAATTCTGCAACCGCACGGTTATAATATCTTCTCC
>CAMGET010000050.1 GCA_946055175.1 uncultured Roseburia sp. | reverse complement strand
AAAAGCATAATAAAAAACGGAAAAGTTATCAACATCAAAAAATGCGGAAAACTCGAAAAAAACGAGTTATGCACAGACTTATCCACGTTATCCACAGAAAAAAAGAAAAAAAGTCAGGTTTACATAGTATTTTTTTCGAATATATGTTTTGTGAAGAAATTATAAAGTTGGTTAAATTTTGAAAAAAAATTAAAAAAGACTTGCATTTTTAAAAGTGAAAAAAATGGGAAAAACTATATTGAAATGTCAGACAAATTTAAAAATCGTCTGTCTTGAAATGTGCGCAAGGGGATGCTATACTACTTGCGGAGTTTCTTGCTGTGAAAAAGAGAAAGAAAAGGAAAGAAAAAGATGCAGAAATTTATGAATAAAAGAAGTGTTTTCTGGGATTATGTCCTGGTTATCATAGGAACGGGACTTTTAGCGGTTTCTATCCAGTGTCTGTATGATCCGGTAAATCTGGTAACAGGCGGGTTCACAGGTCTTGCAATTATTATTAAGTCCTGGACATCGAAAATGATTGATGGTGGAATTCCATTGTGGCTTACGAACTTTTTGCTGAACGTTCCTGTATTTCTGATAGCATTAAAACTAAAGGGGAAAAAATTCATTTTTCGTACATTTGTGGGAACAATGCTGTTGTCAGCATGGCTGTATGTGATTCCTGTCATAGATTTGTCACAGGGGGATCATGTAATAGCAGCTATTTTCGGCGGATGCTTAAGCGGTGCCGGAATCGGTCTGGTATTGCTTGCAAAAGCGACAACCGGCGGAACTGATATGGTGGCTACTTTAATTCAGCATTATTTGAAACACTATTCAATCGTACAAATTATGCAGATTTTAGATGGATTGATTGTTATTATCGGTTTGTATGTGTTTGGCTTACGATCAGGCTTGTATGCAATTGTAGCAATATTTATTACAACGAAAGTCTCTGATGCGATTATGGAAGGATTTAAATTTTCCAAGGCAGCATTTATTATTACAGATAGATATGAAGAGATAGCGAAGTGTATATTAAAGGAATTGGACAGGGGCGTAACCGGGCTTTATGCAAAGGGAATGTATTCCGGAGAAGAGAAATGCATGTTATATTGCGTTGTTTCTCAAAAGGAGATTGTAGGGGTAAAAGAAATCGTTGCTAAGATGGATCCTAATGCGTTTGTAATTGTAACAGATGCAAGAGAAGTACTCGGAGAGGGTTTCCTGGAATATTCGAATGAAGAGAAAAAACAAAATAAATAATGAAAACTGAGGAAATGCATAAAAAAATGTGTATTTCCTCTTTATTTTTTTGTAGTTTTGCATTAAAATATAGTTTAGGTATTTATAGATTCATAAAAAAAGAGAAAGTTTTTTGTGAAAGTTGCCAATAGCATGACTTAAAAGGAGTGTAGCACATGATATCAAACCAAATTCTTCAGAATACAATTGATGGACTGAAAGGAATTACAAGAATTGATTTATGCATTATTGATGTAGAAGGTAAAGTTCTTGCTGCAACTTTTCCTGATGCAGAAGTTTATGCGGAACCGGCGAGGACATTTGCAGCTTCTCCTGCAGACAGCCAGGTGGTGAATGGTTTTCAATTCTTTAAAGTTTTTGATGAACATCAGTTGGAGTATGTTCTGCTGGCAAGCGGTGACAGCGATGATGTTTATATGGTGGGAAAAATTGCCAGTTTCCAAATTCAGAATCTTTTGGTAGCATATAAAGAGCGTTTCGATAAAGATAACTTTATTAAAAATCTTCTTTTGGACAATCTTTTGCTTGTTGATATTTATAATCGTGCAAAGAAACTTCATATTGATACAGACGTGCGCCGTGTTGTATATATTGTGGAGACAAACCGTGATAAAGATGGAAATGAACTGGAAAAAATACGGGGAATTTTTGGAGGAAAATCCAAAGATTTTGTGACTGCTGTTGATGAAAAGAATATTATTGTGGTCCGCGAGGTGGCGGATAATGAAGATTACGCTGATTTAAAAAAGACAGCAGAGAGTATTGTCAATTTGTTCCGACAGGATACAGAAGCGAATGTACATGTGGCATATGGAACGATTGTAAATGAAATTAAAGAAGTATCGCGCTCTTATAAAGAGGCAAGAATGGCACTTGATGTAGGAAAAATTTTCTTCGAACAGGATGATGTGATTGCCTACTCAACGCTTGGTATCGGACGTCTGATTTACCAGCTCCCGATTCCACTGTGTAAGATGTTTATAAAAGAAATTTTTGACGGAAAGTCACCGGATGACTTCGATGAAGAAACACTTACGACCATAAATAAATTTTTTGAAAACAGCCTGAATGTTTCGGAGACTTCCAGACAGCTTTATATCCATAGAAACACTTTGGTATACCGTTTAGATAAATTACAAAAGTCTACCGGGCTGGATTTGCGTGTTTTTGAAGATGCTATTACCTTCAAAATCGCTCTTATGGTTGTAAAATACATGAAGTATATGGAGTCATTGGATTACTAGAAATTAGGAGGTAGCAATGATTAGCTTAGAACATGTAAGTAAATCATATGCAGCCGGAATTCCGGCACTGAATGATGTATGTATTGATATTGATGGAGGAGAGTTTGTATTTATTGTGGGTGACAGCGGCTCAGGAAAGTCAACTCTGATTAAACTTTTATTAAAAGAGCTGGACCCGACGGAAGGAACCATATCTGTTAATGGTTATAGATTGAATAAGCTTAAGAGACGTCAAATTCCAAAATTCCGCAGAAATATTGGTGTCGTTTTTCAGGATTTCCGTCTATTAAAGGATAGGAATATATATGAGAATATTGCATTTGCCCAGCGCGTGGTAGGTGAATCGAATCGCACGATTAAGAAGAATGTGCCTCAGATGCTTTCGATGGTAGGACTTGCAGCAAAGTACCGTTCCCTGCCAAGACAGCTTTCCGGTGGAGAACAACAGCGAGTGGCCATTGCGAGAGCACTGATTAATGAACCCAAGATTTTGCTGGCAGATGAACCGACCGGTAATCTGGACAATAAGAATGCATGGGAGATTATGAGGCTCTTAGAAGAGATTAACAGCAGAGGAACAACGGTTATTGTTGTAACTCACAATATGGAAATTGTGAAAGCGATGAATAAGCGCGTAATCACGATACAGAAAGGCGTTGTAGTCAGCGACGAAAAGGGTGAGATACGCGATGAGGATTAGTACATTTTTTTATACGATTAAGCAGGGGATTGCAAACATTTGGAAAAATAAAATGTTTTCACTGGCGTCCATTGCAACGATGACAGCCTGCATTTTTTTGTTTGGCTTGTTTTACATTATTGTGACAAACTTTCAGTCCATGGTAAGGGAAGCAGAATCGGGCGTGGCGGTTACGGTCTTGTTTGATGAAGGAATTTCACAGGAACGAATTGATGAAATTGGAAAATTGATTCGGGCAAGGGTGGAAGTTTCTCGTTTAGAGTATACTTCGCCGGAAGAAGCTTGGGAAAGCTTTAAAGATGTTTATTTCAAAGGAAATGAGAAGGTGGCAGAGAGCTTTGCAAATGACAATCCGCTTGCAAATTCAGCCAGCTATTCTATTTATATGAATGATATTTCCATGCAGAGTACATTGGTGACCTATTTGAGTTCACTGGATGGAGTACGTCAGGTAAACCGTTCGGAGACTGTGGCAAATACACTGTCTGATTTTAATAAGTTAATCGGTTACATTTCAGCGGGAATTATTTTGATTTTACTGGGTGTTGCTGTCTTCTTAATCAGCAATACAATTTCTGTTGCAATTTCAGTAAGAAAAGAAGAAATTGCGATTATGAAACTGGTAGGAGCAACGGATTACATAGTACGTTCTCCTTTCGTAGTAGAGGGTGTCATTATCGGCTTGGTAGGAGCAGCGATTCCTCTTGGAATTCTTTATATTTTATATGAAAAAATCATTGAATATATCGGATTAAATTTTACTTTTATCAGTTCTATGATGAAATTTCTTCCTGTTACTGCAGTATTTAATACACTGGTTCCGGTGGCATTGATTTTGGGAGTTGGAATCGGATACCTGGGAAGTCACATTACAACAAGAAGACATTTGAAAGTATAATTAGGAGTATATGAGAAAAAGTAGTATTTATAACCGTATTTTTGCGGTGATTCTTGTGCTTGTGCTGAGCATTGGCATGACCGTTCAGGCATCTGCCACATCTGAAAAGAAGGACAGTACATCTCTTTCACAGGCGCAGAAAGAACTGGATGAGTTAAAGGAGCAATTGAATAAAGCAGAAAATCTGGTAAATAGTCTCGAAAACTCTAAGGATAAAGTAGAGGATAAAATATCAGATTTAAATAGAAGCCTGATTAATATCTCAGCGCGGATTACGGAATTAGAAAATCTTTTGATTGAAAAAAATGAGCAGATTGTAGAAACGCAGGCAGATTTAAAACAGGCAGAGGATACGGCACAAAAACAATATGAAGACATGAAACTGCGTATCCAGTATATGTATGAAAACGGGCAGTTTTCATATGTGGAGAGTTTGTTGGCTGCAACAAATCTGTCGGATTTTTTAAATTCTGCAGAGTATATCAGCCAGATTCAGCAGTATGACAGAGAAAAACTGGAGGATTTTAAACAGACGGTTGCTGAAATTGAGGCATATGAGAATCAGCTGCAGGAAGAACGTACAGAGCTTGAAACGTTAAAGAGCGATGTGGAACGTGAAAAAGCGAGCGTTGAAAGCGTAATGGCAAAGCGGGAGTCTGAGCTTGCAACAATTAAAGGAAATCTTGATGTCGCACAGGATGAAGCCGAACTTATTGCGGCAGAAGTTCAGGCACAGGAGGAAGTAATTGCGGAAATTATCCGTGTTATGATGGAAAACGGTGGCAGTATGGGAGAGGCTTATACCGGAATCTTTAAGTGGCCGGTGCCGAGCAGTACACGTGTGACCAGTGATTTCGGACCAAGAACGTCACCGACGGCCGGAGCTTCTTCGGACCATAAAGGAATTGATATTGGAGCGTCTTCGGGCAGTGATATCGTAGCAGCTGCGCCCGGAAAGGTAATTATCTCCAGATATAGCAGCTCTGCCGGATATTATATTTCCATTGACCATGGCGGCGGACTTTGCACCGTGTATATGCATTGTTCTAAATTGCTTGTGAATGTGGGAGATGTGGTTGCCGGAGGCGATGTAATTGCAAAAGTAGGAAGTACCGGTATTTCTACTGGACCTCACCTGCATTTTGGTGTATCATTAAACGGAAGTTATGTCAGCCCATGGGGATATTTGACGAAACCATAAATTCCGTGTGACAATTTATAGGAATTTCAAACCCCTGTCAGAGATGACAGGGGCTTTTTCTATATCAGAAACTTCTATCAGAGAAAAAGGTCAGAGAAAAAGAAACGGAGGTACTTAAAAGTGGACTATCAAAACAATAACATGAATACAAATAATAGGAATGGAAATGATAACTGGAATGAGCAGATGAATCAATATGGAATGTGGCAGCCACCCGAGAAGCATAAGAGCAAAATAGGTCTGGGCATTTTAATTGGTATTGTGTCAACGGTATTTGTGCTGGGAATCGCAACAGGACTATGTTGCATGCTGACCAATACACAGATTGTATTCGCAGACAGGGGTGCAGGAGACAATCTGTTTGCACAGGGAAAAACTGCAGTACTGGATGAAGCGGCAATTGAAAAAATAAATGAACTTTCTGCCTGCGCAAAGCTGTATTATTATGATGAAATGGATTTAGAGGACATTCAGGATGGAATGTATAAAGGATTGATAGATGGACTTGGTGACAAATATTCTGTTTACTACAACGCAGAAGATTTTGCAGAGCTTCAGGTTAGTACGACCGGACAATATTACGGGATTGGTGCAGGGCTTTCTCAGGATCCTAATACGATGATTGTAACGATTACAAAGATATATGCCGGTACACCGTCAGAAGTAGCAGGATTGAAAAAAGATGACATTATTCTTTCTGTCGATGGCGTTGATGGCACAAGCATGGAAGTAAGTGAACTGGTAAAATTGATTCGCGGTGAAAAGGGTACAACCGTACAAATAGATATTTATCGACCTGCAACAGATGAATATTTGTCTTTTGACGTAGAAAGAGCAGATATTACATTGCCAAGTGTAGAATATGAAATGATGGAGAACCATATCGGATATATCTGGATAGATTCCTTTGAAACAGATACGGCACATCAATTTGAAACAGCTGTCAAAGAACTGACAGAACAGGGTATGGAGGCAATGATAATTGATGTCCGTTACAATCCGGGTGGAATGGTTTCGGCAGTTGTGCAGATTGCAGATGATATTTTGCCGGAGGGAACTATTTTTTATATGGAAGATAAGGAAGGAAATCGTGAAACCTATACTTCCAAGGGAGAATCTTATATGGATATGCCGATAGCTCTGCTAGTGAACGGAGATAGCGCAAGTGCATCGGAAATTCTGGCAGGAGCAATCAAAGACCATAATTATGGGACCTTAATCGGAACGACTACCTATGGAAAAGGAATTGTACAGACGATTTTTCCGTTATCAGATGGAGATGCAATCAAGTTGACGACTGCTAAATATTTTACACCTTCCGGAAATTATATTCATAAGGTGGGAATTGAGCCTGATATTGAATTGGAGTATGAGTATTTAAATCCGGAGGGGGAAACGTATGAGAAGCAGTATGATAATCAGATTGTAAAAGCGATTGAAGTACTGACGGAACAATTAGGCAAAGAGTAAAAAAGGATTGCGTAAAATACACAAAACCCTTAAAATAATTACCAAGTATATGTTTTAAAAGAAAGAGGTGATTCTGTGGTAGAACTTGATCAGTTTAAATCAACATTAAATATGTATCGGGAACCATTGCAGGAAGTGAGGGATTCACTTTGACCTGGTAAATAAGGAACAGAAAATCCAGGAACTTGAGCGTGAAATGGAGGCGGGAGATTTTTGGAATGACCCGGTCGTTTCACAGAACAAAATGAAAGAATTGAAGAGCATGAAGGATGATGTTGCGACATATGAGCAACTTGCAACACAATTTGAGGATATAGAAACTTTGATTGAAATGGGATATGAGGAAAATGATGAAAGTCTTATCCCTGAAATTGAAGAAGAATTGAATAGCTTTATCCAGACGTATGAGGAAATTCGCATTAAAACACTGCTCTCAGGTGAATATGATAAAGATAATGCCATTGTGTCGTTACATGCCGGTGCAGGCGGAACAGAATCCTGTGACTGGGCAGCTATGCTCTACCGCATGTATTCTCGCTGGGCAGATGCAAAAGGCTTTCAGCTGGAAGTATTGGATTCTCTTGACGGAGATGAAGCAGGAATTAAGTCCATTACATTTCAGGTAAATGGAGAGAATGCCTATGGATATTTGAAGTCCGAAAAAGGTGTACACCGTCTGGTACGCATTTCGCCGTTTAATGCGGCAGGAAAACGTCAGACATCCTTTGTGTCCTGTGATGTTATGCCGGATATTGAAGATGATATTGATATTGAAATTAAAGACGATGATATTCGAATTGATACCTATCGTTCCAGTGGTGCAGGAGGACAGCATATTAATAAAACCTCTTCTGCCATTCGTATTACGCACTTTCCGACAGGAATTGTCGTGCAGTGTCAGAATGAACGTTCTCAGTTTCAAAATAAAGATAAGGCGATGCAAATGTTAAAGGCAAAGCTTTATCTTTTAAAGCAGCAGGAGAATTTGGAAAAAGCAGCCGGGATTCGCGGAGAAGTGACAGAAATCGGATGGGGCAACCAGATTCGTTCTTATGTCATGCAGCCTTATACTATGGTAAAAGACCATAGAACCGGTGTGGAAAGCGGAAATGTGG
>CAMGET010000049.1 GCA_946055175.1 uncultured Roseburia sp. | reverse complement strand
AATGACCGATATACTACCATATAAGGGGTTGCATGTATTTTTTAATACATGATTTTGAAAAAACGTGTATTGCGGAGGTTACTTATGAAGTGTCCTTTTTGTGGAAGTGATAATACAAGAGTAATTGATTCCAGACCGGCGGACGACAATACTTCCATTCGCCGTCGTAGGTTATGTGATGATTGTGACAAACGTTTTACTACATATGAGAAGGTTGAGACGATACCACTGATTGTAATTAAGAAGGATAATAATCGGGAACAGTATGATCGCTCTAAGATTGAAGCAGGAGTGCTTCGAGCATGCCATAAGAGACCGATTTCTGTCGGACAGATTAACCAGTTGGTGGATGAGGTTGAGACAGAGATTTTTAACCGTGAGGAGAAAGAAATTTCAAGTACTTTAATCGGCGAAATCGTCATGAATAAGATTAAGGATTTGGATTCTGTAGCATATGTACGTTTTGCGTCTGTCTATCGCGAATTTAAGGACGTTAATACCTTTATGAGTGAGTTGAAAAAAGTACTGGAGCGTTAATTTACAGTAAAAGGAGCTGTTTATATGAATATATCAGGAATTCGCACGAGCGCGGGTTTTTATGATTACAATATAATAAAGCAGAACGAGATACGAAGCCAGCAGATTCAGGAAGCAAAGGCTGTTGCCAATAACCAGGAAGTGGAAGAAGAACGTGTAGAGACACTTTCTGTTGCACGTAAGGAAGATCATGGTGCAAGAGATTTCGCAGAAAAATATCAGCCGGATGCTGTATACGAACTAAAGGGTGCAGACAGTGATATAACAAAGCTGGATGTGGAAAAGGCTATTTCGGATATGAAAAAGGATTCCGTATTAGAGCAGTATCAATTCTTTGTTGGAAAGAGTGCAACTCAAACAACACCGGATCCGTTTTATGACCATGGTGGCGAGAACTTTATGTTATAAACAAGAGTTATAGGGGACAATTCATAGTGTAATTGTCCCTTTTTTTATGATTAATGATGACAGGAGTATGGAATGTTAGAACGGTTTTACCCGAAGGAATATTTAGATTCTACCTATATGATTGATTTTGAAAAATTATATAATAAGGGATATCGGGGAGTGATTTTTGATATTGATAATACACTGGTTCGTCATGGAGAACCCGCGGATGAGCGAGCCATTGCATTGTTTTTGAAATTACAGGAATTAGGATTTAAAAGTGTGCTTTTGTCAAATAATAAAGAACCACGGGTGAAAATGTTTTTTGACAAAGTGGCTGCAAGCCATTATATTTATAAGGCGGGCAAACCCAATCCTAAAAATTATCAGAAAGCAATGGAATGGATGGGGTGTGACAGGACCAATACACTTTTTGTAGGAGATCAGATTTTTACTGATGTTTATGGTGCGAATCTGGCGGGAATTTACAGTATTTTAGTAAAACCGATTCATCCTAAGGAAGAAATACAGATTGTTCTAAAACGTTATTTAGAAAAAATCGTATTATATTTTTATAAAAGACGTAAAATAAATGGAGGAAACAAAGATGAAAATCGCAATCGGGAATGATCATGCAGCAACAGATTTAAAATTTACAATCATGGAATATGTGAAGGAACTTGGACATGAAGTGATTAACTTTGGAACAGACGGGTACGACAGCTGTGATTACCCGGAGTTTGGAGAAAAGGTTGGACGAGCTGTTGTGTCAGGGGAAGCAGATTGCGGAATCTTAATCTGTGGCACCGGTGTGGGTATTTCAATCGCTGCCAATAAAGTGAATGGGGTACGTGCAGCAGTATGTTCGGATTGTGCAACAGCAAGACTTGTGAAAGAGCATAATAATGCAAATATTCTGGCTTTTGGTGCCAGAATTGTAGGCTCTGAACTTGCAAAAGATATAGTAAAAGCATATTTGGATGCTGAATTTCAGGGAGCAAGACACCAGAGACGCATTGATATGCTTAGCGAAATTGAGAAACGCAATGTATAACAGTATCATAGCAAATGGAAAAAAATACTTGAAATGTAGCAATATTTATTATAAAATAACAGAATGAGAGAGCTTTTGAGCTTGTACGCAATTTTAAGGAGGAAATAGTTCATGATTTCAGCAGGCGATTTCAGAAATGGTATCACTATTGAATTAGAAGGTAACATTTTTCAGATTATCGAATTCCAGCACGTTAAACCGGGTAAAGGTGCAGCGTTTGTAAGAACAAAATTAAAAAATATTAAGAGTGGCGGTGTAGTTGAAAAAACTTTCAGACCTACAGAAAAATGTCCGCAGGCTCGTATTGACCGTAAAGATTATCAGTACTTATATGCTGATGGTGATTTATATTACTTTATGGACGTTGAGACATACGACCAGATTGCATTATCTGCAAATGATATCGGTGATGCTTTAAAATTTGTAAAAGAGAATGAAATGTGTAAATTATGTTCTCATAATGGCAGCGTATTCTCAGTAGAGCCGCCATTATTTGTAGAATTAGAGATTACAGATACTGAGCCTGGCTTTAAAGGTGATACAGCTACAGGTGCTACAAAGCCGGCTGTTGTTGAGACAGGTGCTACTGTATATGTTCCATTATTCGTTGAACAGGGCGATGTCATCAAAATTGACACACGTACAGGCGAATATTTAAGCCGCGTTTAATAGCGACAAGTAATTCCATATCGAATATGAATCAAAAAGCTAGGAGCGTTTATACTCCTAGCTTTTTTTATGCGTGCACAGCAAAGTCGGATTACACTAAGAGACCTTGTAGAGTGCATATAAAGCCAACAGAGACATAAAAATGTGGCTTGTAATCAATCCGTACATATAACCGGAAATCCCCCAATAAGGGATGCCAAAATAAATAAAAAGAATGCGGACGATGCAACCGGAAAGCCCAAGGAAAAAGGTTAACTTTGGATATCCGAGACCGTGCAGAATACTGTTTAGTGTACTGCTCAAATAGAGAAAAGGGCAAATCCAACTTAGAGTTTTGATAAAAGTTCCGGACAGGGCATTTGCAAAAATCAAATTACCGATAAACGGACCGAGTATTAAAAAACCCAGACAGGCTGCAAATCCAAGAATCAGACAGGATTCTACGGTACGTCGTATGGTAGTTTTGATGTGGGCATGGTCTTCTTTGGCCTGCGATTCTGCAATCATCGGAAGTAGAATCACGGATACAGAATTTGTGATTACGGACGGAAACAAAATGATGGAAAGAGACATTCCGGTTAAAACCCCAAAAACACTTAAGGCTTCTTTTGAAGTATAACCAAATATCTCCAGGCGGTTTGGAATCAGAACATGTTCCATACTGTTAAATAAATTTAGAATCAGCCGTGTGGCGGTAAGCGGTATCGCCATGGAAAGCAGTTCTCGTCCATAAGAGAGCTTCGGGAGAAAGCTGACTTTCAGTCTCAAAAAGTTTAAGGTAACAAGCATACCTGCAATTTCCCCAAAGACAAGACCTAAGACAGCCAGTGAAAGCGTAATCGTTTTTCCCTGGCTGGTTAGAATTCGGTCAATCAGATAGACACTGCCAACACGGACAACCTGTTCCGTCAATTGAGAAAAAGCAGGAATAGCAGATTGCTTTTTGCCGTAGCAGTAGCCGTTAATACAGGCATGGATACAGCATGGAACCAGAGAAAAGGAAATGATTTTCAGCAAGGAGGCACATCTGGATTCCCCCAAATAGGCATTAGCGATAAAGTCAGAGTAGGTAAAAAGCAGGGTGCCTGTTAACAGGGAAAGGGCAGTAGAAAGTAAAAGTCCCATTTGTAAATAGGCCTTTGCATCCGAAAGCCTGCCATTCCCGACTGATTTAGAAACATATCGTGAAATAGCAGTTTGAATACCGGCAGAGGTTAGGGAAAAACAGATGCCCATAACCGGAAAAATTAATTGATAAATACCAAGTGCTTCTGCACCAATTCTGCGGGAAAGGAATATTTTATAGAAGAAGCCGATAATTCGGGAGAGGACACCTGCTGCAGTCAACAGTATGGCACCACTAATCAAAGGATGTTTTGGTAATGATTTTTTCAACTTTGCCTCATAAAAAAAGCTTTATCAGTTTAGTATATGTGAAGGATGTGAAAAAATGAATCAACAGATTTATTTAGATAATGCGGCAACCACGAGGATAGCCGATGCAGTCAGGGTTGAAATGGAACCCTATTTAGGAGAAAACTTTGGTAACGCCTCCACTTCCTATGGTATAGGTCAGGTGTCCAAAGAAGCAATGGAGAAATCCCGTGAAATTATTGCGGGAACGCTTCAGGCAAAGAAGGAAGAGATATTTTTTACCTCGGGCGGTTCGGAATCGGATAACTGGGCAATCAAAGGGATTGCGGGAGCCTTAAAGGATATAGGGCATCATATTATTACAAGTTCTATTGAGCATCATGCGGTGTTAAATTCCTGTGAGTATTTAGAACGCTTAGGATACGAAGTTACGTACTTAAAACCGGATGCGTATGGAATGGTGTCGCCGGAGACGGTGCAGGCGGCAATCAGACCGGATACGACTTTAATTTCCATCATGTTTGCAAATAATGAAGTCGGTACGATAGAGCCAATTGCACAAATCGGACGGGTGGCAAGAGAGCACCATATAATATTTCACACAGATGCAGTACAGGCATATGCACAGATTCCGTTATCCATGGCAACACTTCCGGTGGATCTGCTCAGTGCCAGCTCCCATAAATTCCATGGGCCAAAGGGAGTTGGTTTTTTATATGTGAGAGATGGCGTGAATATGCCATCGTTCATTCATGGTGGCGGGCAGGAGAAAGGAAAACGAGCCGGTACCGAGAATATTGCAGGAATTGTGGGCATGGGGAAAGCGGCAGAACTGGCACATGAGAATATGCGCAGACGCGTAAAAAGAGAAATACAATTAAGAAACTATCTGATTGAGCGTGTCTTACATGAAATACCGGAATCCCGGTTGAACGGACATCGTACCATGCGTCTGCCCGGGAATGTGAACTTTAGTTTTAAGGGAGTAGAAGGCGGTGCACTGCTGATTCTACTCGAGGAAGACGGAATATGTGCTTCCGGCGGTTCTGCCTGCAACACAGGAGAAAGCCGTATTTCTTATGTAATAGAAGAACTTGGGGTACCGATGGAATATGCGCCGGGAACCATTCGTTTCTCAATGTGCGGTGATACTACGAAAGCAGAAGTAGATGCAGCAATTGCATCGCTAAAGAAAAATGTGGCGAAGCTGAAGCTATAAAAGAAAAATGCAGTGGGGGTATTTATAAAAAGTGAACTTTTACATTGGGGGTATTATAGAAGGATGTAGAAGGTCACTTTTTATGTTGTATATTCAGATATGGAATTAAATATGCGTGAAATAGATGTTGACAAGGAAACAATCTTATTATATAGTGAGTGAGAAAGAAAATGTTGACGAGGAAACAAAATGAAAGAACAGCAGATTTTATTAAAAGAAATTGCATTGATGTTGGAACGACAGGACATGCTCTCGAAGCTGACGGAGAATGTTTGCTTGGACGAGTATGGTTATTCGGAGACACACTGCATTGATTACATAGGAAAATTGGAACTGCCAAATGTAACGAAGGTAGCAGAGCACATGCAGATGACCCGAGGTGCAATCAGTAAGATGACCAAAAAGCTGCTTGCCAAAGGACTGATTGAGAAATACACGCTGGAGAACAATAAAAAAGAAGTATATTTCCGGCTGACAGAAAGCGGAATAGAGCTGTTTAAGGAGCATGAGAAACGCCATAAGCTCTGGGAAAAACGAGATATGCAGTTTTTGGAACGTTATTCCAAAGAAGAAATCGAGATTATCACGAAGTTTATGAAGGAATTTAATGTTTATCTGGAAGAACAGATAGAAGCAAATACGAAGGATGCGTAACGAAAAACAGCAGGAAGCAGACAGAAAGGATACACATATTATGAAAAAAGAAACATTTGTAACAAAAGCACAATTAGAGGAAATCGTAAAAAAATATCCGACCCCATTTCATTTATATGATGAAGCCGGCATCCGTAAAAATGCGCAGGCAGTAAAGGAAGCCTTTGCATGGAACCCGGGGTTCCGCGAGTATTTTGCAGTAAAGGCGACTCCAAATCCATATATTTTAGACATTTTAAAGGATTATGACTGCGGATGCGACTGCTCTTCTTTGACAGAATTGATGCTTGCCCAGTCCCAGCATTTTGACGGAGAGCACATCATGTTTTCTGCAAATGACGTTCCGGCAGAAGAATTTGCGTATGCAGCCGAATTGGGTGCAACCATTAACTTAGATGATTTCACCCATATCGATTTTTTGGAAAAAACAATTGGCTACATTCCGGAGACCATTAGCTGCCGCTATAATCCGGGCGGAGTCTTTAAGATGAGCAACGGAATCATGGATAATCCTGGAGATTCGAAGTATGGTTTTACTTATGACCAACTGGTGGAAGGTTTCAAAATCTTAAAGGCAAAGGGTGCGAAACGTTTTGGTGTACATGCATTCTTAGCAAGCAATACCGTGACAAATGAGTACTATCCGGTTCTGGCAAGACAGTTGTTTGAATTGGTTGTGGATTTAAAAGAAAAGACCGGCTGCGATATTAAATTTGTAAATTTATCAGGCGGCGTTGGCGTTGCTTATAAACCGGACCAAGAGCCAAACGATATTTATGCAATCGGCGAGGGTGTCAGAAAGGCATTTGAGGAAGTACTGGTTCCGGCTGGTATGGGCGATGTTGCCATTTATTCTGAAATGGGTCGTTTTATGTTGGCACCATATGGCTGCCTTGTGACAACTGCCATTCATGAAAAACACACCTACAAGGAGTACATCGGTGTAGATGCCTGCGCAGCAAACCTGATGAGACCTGCGGTTTACGGAGCATATCATCACATCACCGTTATGGGAAAAGAAAATGCACCGCATGACCATAAATATGATGTAGTGGGTTCCCTTTGTGAGAACTGTGATAAGTTTGCCATTGACCGCATGCTGCCGGAAATTGAAAAGGGCGACCTTTTGGTAATTCATGATACCGGTGCACATGGTTTCTCCATGGGTTACAATTATAATGGACGACTTCGCTCAGCAGAAGTCTTATTGAAAGAAGATAAAACCACGCAGCTGATTCGTCGTGCGGAGACGCCGAGAGACTATTTTGCAACCTTTGACTGTTTTGATATTTTAAAGGATATGAAGCATCCGGAAGATAAATAATGAGTGTTAATCAGGCAAGTTTTGAGAGAGCCAGGGAAAAAATCATAGGAAAAAACAGATTGCGTCAGGGAATCGGTACGCTTTCGGAGAAAACCCTACATGCGGTGCTAAAAAACTACTACGCACCGGACGAGGACATGCATGAAATTCCGATTGAAAATTATGTGGCAGATATTTTTACCGGGACAGAAATTATTGAAGTACAGACCCGCGCGATGAACCGTATGCGAAAAAAACTGGATGCCTTTTTGCCACTTTATCCTGTGACAATTGTTTACCCGATTCCAAGAGAAAAATGGCTCTATTGGATTGATGATAAGACCGGTGAAGTGTCAAAAAAACGGAAATCACCAAAGAGAGGCAATGTCTATGAGGCGTTTGTTGAATTATACAAAATCAGACCATACTTATCACATCCAAACTTAAGACTACGGTTGGATTTAATTGATATGGAAGAGTACCGCCTGTTAAACGGATGGAGTCATGACAGGAAAAAAGGAAGTGAGCGTTATGACCGCATTCCTACTGCATTTACAGAGGAAATTTGCATTGACTGTGTCAGGGATTATATGCAGCTGATTCCCTTTGAACTGCCGGAGCAGTTTACAGTAAAGGATTTTGCAAAGCAGACGAAAATTCCTGCCAGATTGGCCGGAACTGTATTATTGATTTTTTATGATCTAAAACTGGTGAACCGTGTGGGAAAGAGCGGAA
>CAMGET010000048.1 GCA_946055175.1 uncultured Roseburia sp. | reverse complement strand
GGCGGCTGGGCATATTTTTCAGCGACCAGATATATGCTTGGAATCAGACCGCAGTTTGACGAATTAGAAATTGACCCGTGTATTTCGGCAGACTGGAAAGAGTTTTCAGTCGTACGAAAATGGAGAGGCGCGGAATATCAGATTTCAGTATGCAATCCGGATGGCGTGATGAAGGGTGTGAAACAGCTCCTTTTGGATGGCAGGCCGGTAGAAAGAATTCCGGTGAAAGCACCCGGAAGTAAACACAGAGTGACCGTTATAATGGGCTAGAAAGGGGAAACTACTATGGTAAAATTTGGAACAGGCGGTTGGAGAGCCGTCATCGGGGATGAATTTACAAAAGAAAACATACAGCTTTTGACACAGGGGCTTGTGAACAAAATGAAAAATGAAGGTGTGGCAGAAAAGGGCATTGTTTTAGGATATGACAGAAGATTTTTGTCAAAAGAGGCGATGCAGTGGGCAGCACAGGTATTTGCGGCAGCCCACATCAAGGCATACCTCATCAATAAGTCTTCGCCAACGCCGTTAATTATGTTTTTTGTGATGAAGCATGAATTCCCTTATGGAATGATGATTACTGCAAGCCACAATCCTGCAATTTATAATGGAATTAAAGTATTTACAGCAGGAGGGCGTGACGCAGACGAGATACAGACGAAGGATATTGAGGACTACATTGCAGACATAGAGGACGGAGAAGTAAAGGAAGTAACCTATGAGGAAGGGAAAGCAGCAGGATATATTGAGGAAATTTATCCGCTAAACGAATATCTGGACAATATCATTGCATCGGTAGATATGGAGGCAATTCGTAATGCTGGATTAAAGGTTGCATTGGACCCGATGTATGGAGTGAGCGAAACTTCTTTAAAGACCATACTTTTGACGGCGCGCTGTGAGGTGGCGACAATTCATGACAGACATGACACCTTATTTGGCGGAAAACTTCCGGCGCCGACGGCGGCCACCTTACATTCTTTGCAGAACTATGTGGTAGAAAAGCATTTTGATATTGGTATTGCGACAGACGGAGATGCGGACCGTATCGGTGTGATTGATGATAAGGGAAATTTCCTGCATCCGAACAGCATACTGGTGCTTTTGTATTATTATCTGGTGAAATACAAGGGCTGGAGCGGTCCGGTGGTACGAAATATTGCAACCACCCATATGCTGGATAAGGTGGCAGAAAAGTTTGGTGAGAAATGCTATGAAGTACCGGTGGGCTTTAAATATATTTCTGCAAAAATGCAGGAGACAGGGGCCATTATCGGCGGCGAGTCCTCCGGAGGACTTACGGTACATGGACATATCAATGGAAAAGATGGTATCTATGCAGCAGCACTTTTGATTGAGATGCTGGCGGTAACCGGGAAGAAGCTTTCCGAAATCATGGAGGATATTTATAAGGAATGTGGAAAAATCCATATGGAAGAGCGGGATTATAAGTTTACGCAGAAAAAGAAAGAAAGCATGCATAAGACCCTGATGGTAGATAAACTGCTCCCTGATTTGCCGGAAGAAATTGACCACATCTCCTATCTGGATGGTAGCAAAGTATATTTTAAAAATGGTGGCTGGGTGATTGCCAGATTTTCAGGCACGGAACCATTACTGCGCATCTTCTGTGAAATGCCGGAGGAAGAAAGTGCAGTAAAAATCTGCGAAATCTATGAGAAATTCTTAGGGCTCGAAGAAAAATAAAAAACAAATTGGAAAAGAAGGGATGCGGTGGCATCCCTTTTCGATTATAATAAAGAAAGATACCAAAGAGTTATGGCATGGGAGAAACTATGAAAAGAGAAAAGAAACCAAAATCGCTGAACAGAAGAATTCTTACCTTTATGCTATTATGCTGGGCGATACCGCTTGTGATATTTTTCGCATTTACAACGCTGTCTTATCAGCAGGGAATCATCGAAAAAGCGGAAGGCCTGATGGAGGATGAACTATCGAATGTGGCGGCATTTGCTTCCATCCGTATTGGGGATGCCATTGCTTTGTGCCAACGGCCGTCATACGAAAAAACATGGGAAAATTCATGGAAGAAATATGAGGAAGGGAGTCTTTCTGCAACGGAATACTTGCAGGAAGTGAATACCAGCTTAAAGGGAAAGTTTTACTTGGATGAGCGGTTTAACATGTATGCATTTTACCGTTACGGAGAAAGTAAGGCAGAATGTTTTTCTTCCCGGACAGGTATTGCATTTAACAGTTATGTAAAGGAGATTGAGCCGGGATTAGCGGATATTATTGCAATGGATTCTTCTTATGCCTATGTACGAATTGTGAACGGAAGAATGTTTATTGTAAGAAATCTCTATACGACAACGGATTATGAACGTTACGGCACGCTGGTAGTAGAGTTAAATAAACAAAAAATCTTTCAGGATGTGCCGGCGGATATTCGCGAAAATATGGTAATCTGCATTGGCAGTAATGAAGATGTCATTGATTTTGCGGGAATAGAAGAGGAAAGCACGCAGTGGAAACTGCTGACACAGCTTTTAGCCGAGTATGATGGTACATCAAACCGTGTTGTAACCCGGATGGAAGACAGAGACTATAATGGTTATCTCTATCAGGAGCGAGAGGATAATTATCACATTGGGGTTGTAGTTTTTGCAAAAAGAAGTGAACTGTATTCCAGTCTGTATGAGTTTTATACGATTGTAGCGGTTATGCTGTTTTTATTCATTCCTCTTTTCTGCTATGGAGTATATTTTTTGCGCAGACATATCCAGATTCCGGTAGAGCGTATGATGCAGGCATATCAGAAGATGGAAGCGGGAGAAATCGGAGCAAAAGTAGGCGGCGAGGCAATGCCAAATCTGGAATTTCAGTATATGATGGAAGGATTTGACCGGATGTCGGGGCAGGTGAAATACTTGTTTGACTATGTTTATGATGAAAAGCTCGCCAGAAAGGATGCACAGATTCAGGCATTACAGGCGCAGATTAATCCGCATTTTTTAAATAATACCTTAGAAATGATGAACTGGCAGGCGCGTATGTCAGGGGATGTTGTGGTATCAAAGATGATTGAGTCTTTAGGAACGGTGCTGGATTACCGCATGAACCGGGCAAACGTAAAATCCATTCATCTGGCAGAGGAACTGCAGTGCATTGATGCCTATTTCTATATTATGTCCATGCGGTTCGGACAAAGACTGTCCATTGAAAGGGAAATTGATGAGGACTTGCTGTATATTATGGTGCCGCCTCTGATTTTGCAACCGATTGTGGAAAATGCGATTGTGCATGGGGTGGAAACTGTTAAAAATGGTGCCATCCGCCTGCGGGTATATCATGATGAGGAAAATGTGTACCTTGAGGTACGCAACACCGGAAAAGAAATGACACAAAAAGACAAAGAGCGTATTCAGGCAATTTTAGACGGAGATGAATCCATGCTTCCGGAAACCACCGGACGTCATACTTCTATAGGAATCCAGAATGTGAACAGGCGAATCCGTCTTGTATACGGAGAGGAATATGGACTTTCCATTGACCAGACCAAAGATTTTGAAACAGTTTCTACAATTACGATACCATATAATAATAAGGAAGAGGAAAAATCGTTAAAAGAACGAAACGCAGTAGAGAATGAATTAAAAAACATGGCAAGATTAAACAAATAGTGGCAACTCAGTCTAATGCTTTTTAGCAATTATCACCTTATAATATGAGTGTAATAAAGAGAGAGCATTGCAAATGCAGTGCTAAATCATTACATATCGTATGAAGGAGGGTTTTATCATGAAGAAAAAAGTATTATCTGTATTGTTAGTCAGTGCGATGGCTGTATCGATGTTTGCAGGATGCGGGGGCAATGCAAACGGTACAACTGGCAATGCAGGAACGGAAAGCGGAGGCAACGTAGTTTCCGAAGAAGGAAAAAAAGAAGTAACATTAAAAACAGTGTCTATGTTCGGGGGAACAGATCCAAATGCGCAGGTGTATCAGGCAATCAATGATGAACTAATGGCACAGTATGATTACATTACCATTGAAGACAATTCACAGTCTTCCGATGAAGAGTGGAAAGCAGCAGTGAATGCAGACTTTTCAGTAGGAAATGAACCGGACGTTATCCAGTTTTTTACAGATGCAACAGCAGACACAATCGTAGCAACCGATAAGCTGGTTTCTATTGAAGAGATTCGCGCGGAATATCCGGAATATGCAAAAGATACACTGGATTCCGCATTGAGTGCAGCTGCTAATACAGATGGAGTGGAAAGAGCAGTTCCGACAACCGGATACTGGGAAGGCCTGTTTTGTAACAAGGACTTATTTGACCAGTATAATCTGGAACTTCCGACAGATTGGGATTCATTGGTAACAGCAATCGAAACATTCAAGGAAAACGACATTATTCCGATTGCATGTTCTTTAAACAATGTACCACATTACTGGATTGAGTTCTTAATGCTTTATTCATCAGGCGTAGATGAATTCACCACGATTCCAACAACAGCTCCGGGGGGTTGGGCAGAAGGACTTAGCCTCTTTAAAACATTAAGAGATATGGGCGCATTCCCGGCTGATACAGATACGGTAGATGATGCTTATACCGGACAATTATTCAGAGACAAAAAAGCTGCTATGCAGTTAGACGGTTCCTGGTATTCAGGTAACATCACAGATACGGATAATACCGTTGTAATTGCATTCCCTGGTGTTCCAAACCAGAAAGCAGAAGCAAATTCATTAATCGGTGGTATTTCTTCTGGCTTTTATATTACAAGAAAAGCATGGGAAGATCCGGACAAGAGAGATGCAGCTGTTAAATTTGTTATGGCACATACTTCACAGGCAGGCGTACAGCGTTACTGGGAAGCAACAGGTGCTGTTTCTCAGGCAGCAGTAGAAGTAACTCCGGTTGACGGAGCAACACCATTTGCAGAGTCTATTGCAGCATATACAAGCAGTGCAAGCGCAATTGTGGCACCAACAGATGCCAGAATCGGTGATGCATATAAGACACTTGTTGCACAGATTGTAAAAGTATCTACAGGTGCGATTACAGCAGAAGACGCAATTAATGAAGCGTTAGCAACAATGAAGTAAAGCAGGAATAAAGACGGAGGGGTAATGCCCAGGTATGCCCCTTCGTTTTTTGTGCCTAGAAAGGTGGAAGAAAGATGCTATATAAGAAAAAATGGCCCTTATTTTTGTTCTTAGTTCCGGGACTTCTGTTTTTGCTGGTCTTTCTTTACATACCGTTTGTAGAAAATATCAGGAATAGTTTTTTTGACATGGCTTCTGTTGTAAAGATGCCGGGACAGGAGTTTGATTTTATTGGATTAGATAATTACAAGAGATTATTTACAGACCCGGATATGAAGGTCGCAGTAATCAATACATTAAAAATGATGGTTCTGACCGTTATTTTTGAGGTGGGAATTGCCTTTGTACTTGCAGTTATGGTATCCCAGGTGAAAAAACTGCAGCAGTTTTTCCGCACCGTTTATTTCTTTCCGGTTGTGATTTCAGCTACAGCGATAGGACTTATGTTTAAACTGTTCTATAACTATAACGGCGGTATGTTAAACCAGATATTGGAGTATTTTGGAAAAGAGCCGGTGCTCTGGCTTGGAACGGATACAGCATTTGCCATGATATGCATTCCGACCTTATGGAGTTATATCGGTTTCTATTTTGTCATTCTTCTGACGGGGTTAAGTGATATCCCGGATGATATTTACGAAGCTGCTGCCATTGATGGCTGCGGAAAGTTTATGCAAGTGTTTTACATTACGCTGCCAAGCTTAAAACCGGTATTTTTTACCTCAGTAACCTTAGCGGTAACCGGTGCGTTAAAGGTATTTGACCTTCCGTGGGTATTGGCGCCAAACGGGGCGCCGCAGGGACTGACACATTTCCTGGGCACCTATATGTATCAGACTGCATATGGACTTAATAATTATGACTATGCGTCAACACAGGCGCTTTTAATCGTCGTTTTAGGAGTATTGGTATCAAAGGGTGTAGGGTTTTTAACGAAGGAGGAGGCATAGATGGAGGCTGCAGTAATAATGCCAAAGGTGCGTAAGAGCAGGAAAAAATTAAGCATTGGAATGATTGTAGTGTACATCATTTTAATTGCATGGGCAGTAATCACTATCTTCCCTTTTGTGTGGGTTGTTGTAAATTCCTTTAAGCCATCCGCAGAGGTATTGCGTTCTTCATTTTCTCTGCCGCAGGAATTTACCCTTATGAACTATGAGAATGCTTTTAGCAGATTAAACGTATTAAATGCCTATAAAAACAGCTTTCTGATTTCAGGCTGTGTCACCATTGGGGTTATGGTCTTATCGGCATTGATGTCATTTGGAATGACGCGCTATCGTTTTAGAGGAAAGGAACTGATACGCAGTCTGATTGTTGCAAGTCTGATGTTTCCGGCGTTTGCAACCATTATACCTGTGTACAAAATGATTATTCAGTGGGGATTATTAGGAAAACCGATTGCGGTTATTTTACCGCAGATTGCAGGTAATTTAAGTTTTGCTACCATTGTTATGATTGGATTTATGCAGACAATTCCATTGGAAATGGAGGAGGCAGCATATATGGAAGGGGCAAATGTTTTTCAGGTATTTGTGCGAATCATTGTTCCGCTTTGCCGTCCGTCTTTAGCAACGGTTGCAATTTTTAGCTTTTTATGGTCGTATAATGACTTATTTGTGCAGAAAATTATGATTGCCGGTCACAGAAAATATTATCCTGTATGTACGCTTTTAGAGGAAATCAGCTCGAAATACGGAACAGATTTTGGTCTGATGGCAGCATCGGTCACTATTATTGTAATTCCGGTTATGCTGGTATATATTCTGTTGCAGAAAAACATCATCAAAGGATTGACAGCCGGGGCAGTAAAAGGATAAACTTTTTATAGCGTGTAAATAACAGGGGGTAGTTATGTACAAGGTTGTGCTGGTAGATGATGAACCGATTATTGTAGAAGGATTATCCAGAAGCGTAGAATGGGAGAAATGGAATTGCAAAGTGGTTGCAACTGCGCATGATGGATTAGAGGGAAGAAAAATAATTGAAGAGGTAAATCCGGATATTGTGTTTATGGATATCTGCATGCCTGAGATGAACGGGCTTGTCATGATTGCAGCAATCAATTCCCAATTTCCGGATTTAGAGGTTAGTGTATTGACGGGCTTCCGGGACTTTGAATATGCCAGAGAGGCAATCAGACTTGGGGTAACGCGTTTCCTTCTGAAACCATCCAATATGGATGAGATAGAGGAAGCGATAAGCGTTATGTGTGAGAATCTGAAGCGAAAAGGTATTTCCGGAGAACAGGAGGAAGAAACGGGGGAGAAACAGGAACGGGCATCAAGCAGCTTTATTGTCAAAAATGCGCTTGCCTACATAGAGGAGAACTACACACAAAAGCTGACACTTGGGGAGGTGGCAGAAAAAACCTATGTGAGCCAGTGGCATTTGAGTAAATTATTAAATCGCCACACCGGACAGAGCTTTTCTGATCTTTTAAATCATGTACGTGTGGAGCATGCGAAAGAATTGCTAAGAGATCCATCTTTACGTATTGGGGATATTGCGGAACAGGTGGGATTTTTGGATTTGGCACATTTTTCCCGCGTGTTTAAAAAACAGGAAGGCGTTTCGGCAAACGAATATCGAAATAAAGTATTAGCGAGGTAACCCATGTTAGCAGTTGAGAATTTATCTTTTTCTTATTCAGACAAGGAATTATATACAAATGTTTCTTTTCATCTGGAAGAGGGCCAGCATTGTGTGTTTATAGGCAGCAATGGTACCGGAAAAACGACACTCCTTCAGATGCTTATGAATACAGAAGAGTATTTATATGATGGAAAGATAAGAAAAGACGAGAATCTGCGCATTGGTTATGTGAGTCAGGTGTCAAAGTCTAATAAAGACAGAG
>CAMGET010000047.1 GCA_946055175.1 uncultured Roseburia sp. | reverse complement strand
AGCTTGTTATCCGCTTGCGTGGTATGCCGTTTTGGCAAATCATTCGGGAATACATGTTTTTATGACATACAGAGAACTGGCAATCACCTGCTTTGCATTGCTTTGTGTAGCAGCGGAATGCATGGTCAGAATAGATACGGAAAGATAAAGGAGAAAAACGGATGGATAAAATAGCAGTTTTGGTACCTTGCTATAATGAGAGTAAAACCGTTCAAAAAGTAGTAAGAGACTGGAAGGCTGCCCTCCCGGAAGCACAGATTTATGTATATGATAACAATTCCACGGATGGAACGGATGAACTTGCAAGAGAGGCAGGAGCCATTGTCAGATATGAGCATCAGCAGGGAAAAGGAAATGTGGTGCGCCGCATGTTTTTAGAGATTGATGCGGAGTGCTACATTATGGTAGATGGTGATGATACTTATCCGGCAGAGGAAGCAAGGGTTATGGTGGAAGAGGTTTTAGAGCAGGGTGTGGATATGGTAATAGGTGACCGCCTGTCGTCCACTTACTTTGAAGAGAATAAGCGGCCTTTCCACAATTTTGGAAATTCTATTGTTCGTTTTGCGATTAATCATATGTTTAAAACCGATATACGCGACGTGATGACAGGCTATCGGGCGTTCAGCTACCGTTTTGTGAAATCATTTCCGGTATTGTCACAGGGCTTTGAAATTGAAACAGAAATGACGATTCATGCGATAGATAAAAATATGTCTTTGAAAAATCATGTGATTACCTATCGGGACCGCCCGGAAGGCAGTGTTTCGAAGCTGAACACGGTTTCAGATGGTTTGAAGGTGCTGAAAACTATTTTACACTTGTTCTGTGATTATAAACCATTGCAGTTTTTTGGATTGCTTGCACTTATTCTGATATTGCTTGCACTGTTATTTTTTATTCCTGTTTTCTATGAATATCTGGTAACAGGATTAGTAGAGAGATTCCCTACATTGATTGTCTGCGGTTTCTGTGTAATTATTGCGATGATGTCCTTTTTCTCGGGAATGATATTACAGACATTTAAGCATAAAGAGCGGAGAGAATTTGAGTTCCGTTTACAGGAAATCAGCAAGTGGAAAAAGAAATTATAGTGAAAAGAAAAAAGGAGCTGTTTAGCTCCTTTTTTTAGGCGTTCTGCCTTCGCATGCGGGATGCCACTAGGGCAAATGCGAGGAAGGCGGCTGCAAATAATAACTGAATACCGATGGCGGTCCAGTAAAAATGCAGGTCAAAGGCATCCTTTGAGAACCCGGCAAGCATGTTGTTGGCGCGAAGATACCAGTACATCGGAAGGTATTTGGCAACCTTAAGTACCCCTTCGCTTAGCATGGATTGAGGGACAAAACCACCGCAAAGGAAGGACATGCCGAGGCCTATGGTATTACCAATCATGTGAGCCACATTATCACTGATTGCAAAGCTGCTTGCAAAATAGGTAATGGATACTGCTACCATCAAGTATGCAAAGCTGTTTAGCATTGCATAAAGTGCGTTTGTGGAGAAAAGAGAATCTCCGTAAACAAGTGTTGCCAGTACATGGAACAGTAACCAGGTAAGCAGACTGTAACAGATGCTTCCCAACACAATCTGAAAACTACGGTTTATAAATGGTTCAGAGGAGCAGGAGATTCTGGCATGAATCTCTTTTTCCTGGAATCGCAAAATAATCGGTGTCAAGCCGCTAATCAGCAGTACTGTAAAGATGTACGGAAGGTACTGATAAAAATAGAAAATCTCTTTACGCTCGGAAACCGTATCCTGTTTAAACGTGATGCTGGTTACATATTCATGCTCTGAAAGGGTCGTATTAACTGCAGAAATAGCATCCTTAAGAGTGTATCCGCCGCTTACATAGAGCTGAAGTGTCTGCACATATTCCGAAAGCTGCTGGTCCACAAAGTATCCGGTGGAGCTGCCCGGTATTTTTACGTCTGTAAACAACTCAGAGGTATTACCGGCTAACAATTTTTCTTCAAAGCCCTCCGGAATCGTCAGAACGTAGCTGATATAGCGGTAATACAGGTAATCCTGCAGTACGGCAGGGTCATTTTCCACTTCAACCAGATGATGCATACTGTCAAGATATGCGACGACAGCTTCACTGGCCGTAGAATGGTCCTCATCAATGACACAGATGTCCAGTGCTTTGGACTGAAAATTCGCATCCATATTCTTTTGAGAAGTCGTTCCTAAAAGGAAGGTCATTGCGGCATAGATCAAAAAGTAGATACTAATCGCAGGTAAATTGTGTTTTGCGATTTTAAAAAACGCTTTAAAGAGCTGCATATTTTTTCCTCCTTACAAGTAAGAATCCACCCAGATAGAAAAGAGCTGACAGTACAAGCAGCGTGGCAAGGTTTAAAAAGTAGCGGTCGTGTGAGCGATAGACCGATAAGGCATAAAAACTGTCTGAAATCAGGGCGGCCGGATTTACATGATTAAACCATGGACAAATCTGAGCAACCAGAATACGCATCCCACCAACCATTAATCCGCTTAAAAAACTGCAAATCATGGTGATAGCCATCATAATACCATTTTTCATTCCAACACTCATTTTTCCAAAAGAACCGATAAAAAAGCCCGCACTTACGCCAGTGGTGCAGCCAACAAAAGCGGCAAGCAGAACATAGAAGAGCTCTGAACCAAAGTCTATCTTCAAGACAAAAATCATATAGAGCAGACTTGTTGCTGTACAAAGGAACTGGTAAAGAATTCCGGCACACAGTTCCGCAAAAAGGGAGAGCATCTTATTCACTGGAGAAATACATCTTCTTGCACCAAGTGCAGACAGATTTGCCTGTGAGTTGGTAACGGCAACAATCCCGCTCATATAAGCGTAGAGACAGCTCATGGCAATCAGATTAAAAAAGTAAGTAAGTTTCTCATCCAGATTTCCATCTGAATAAGAGGTTTCTGTCAAATAGTCCGTTTTAAGCCCAAGCTGTCTGATTGCATCTGAAAGATTCTCCGGATGGTTAACGGCGATATCCGTAATGGCAGTAATATTTAAATTGTATTGTTCAACAAAGGCACTTAAAATACTTTGCTCCAGTTTAAAGGTCGTCATTTCAGCAGAAACTGTCAGTGTAATCGGGGAACCGCCGTAGAGGATACCAATAACTTCTTTTTTCTCCAGAAGCGAATGGGCTTCCTCTTCTGTGGTAAATGTAGCGTCTAAAAACTGATCCTCACCTTCTTCACTTAATAACCGTATGGTATCAGAAAATCCATAGTCATTTTCGACTTCTGTGGTCACAACGGCAACCGGAATTGCATGAAAAGCTTCATCAGCTGCCAATCCACCAAACGCAACGTTATACATGGTTCCCAAAAGGAGCGGAAAGCACAGGTTCCAAAAGAGCATGGTTTTTTGGCGGATTAATTGTAAAAAAGTATAGTAAAAAGAACGTATAAACATGCCGGCCTCCTAATCTCTTAATTCTTTGCCCGTAATCTCTAAGAACACGTCATTTAAGGTTGGCAATTCGGAATAGACACGTCCAAAGGATAAATCCCTGGATTGTAAATAGTCCAGCACGCGAATCAGATTGTGCTTGCCTCCGCTGCAGAGCACCTGCAACTGGTGGTTTGCAAAAATGACATCGTATACATGCGGAAGCTTACGAATTGCATTGATATCCTCCTCTGCGATATCTAAAATATCAACAGAAATAATCTCGCTTTTCTTAATCATCTGTTTTAATTCTTCTTTGGTTCCGATGGCAAGATTTTTGCCCTTATCCATGATGGCAATGCGGGTACATATCTGTTCTACTTCTTCCATATAGTGGGAAGTATAGATAATGGTTGCGCCCTGACGGTTCAACTCTAAAATCCCTTCCAGAATTTTATTACGGCTCTGAGGGTCCACCGCTACCGTTGGCTCATCTAGGAAAATAAGCTTTGGTTTGTGTGCGATGCCACAGGCGATATTTAAACGGCGAAGCAGACCGCCGGAAAGCTTTTTCGGATAAAATTTGCGAAATTCATTTAAACCGACAAAATCAATGGCTTCTTCTACATATTGTTTACGCAAGGTTTTATCCTTAACGTAAAGACCGCAGAAATAATCTATATTTTCATATACGGTAAGTTCATCGAAAACAGCAACATTTTGCATGACAACGCCAATTTGACGTTTGATGTCATAGCTATCCGGATGCATTTCCTTTCCAAAGACCTGAATAGAACCCTTATCATAGGATAAAAGGGAAAGGATGCAGTTGATGGTAGTGGTTTTGCCGGAGCCGTTTGGACCAAGCAGACCAAAAATTTCTCCTTCTTCAATTTCTAAATTAAAATGGTCTAAGGCAACCAGTTCATGATAACGCTTTACCAGATTTTCAATTTTTATAACAGGTGTATTCATAGTATGAAATCCTTTCTGTGTTTTGCTGGTTTAAGTATAGAAAAAGAGGCGGCGAAAGATAAGTGAAAGGTGTCAGCATCTCATGTGACAAATGTCATCATTTTCATAAAACGCAAAAAAAGACTATCGAATCCGTATGGAAAATGTTATTTTTAAGAAGAAAGAAAAGAAAGGACGATTCGCGTGGATAGATTTTTAGATTACCTGATCATTTTATTGCTTTCAGCTTTTATTATTTTTACTTCACAGGGAACCATCACACCGGTTGTAACTTTTTTACTCGGATTGATTGCCGGTGCACTGGGCATGTTTTTGGATAAACGTCCACAGACAACCTTTTTATGTGTTGTCTTTATTGCAATCAGTTTCTTTTTACCGGAGCTTTCCTTTTTCTTCCCGGTGATATTAATCACAATCTACCGATACCGTGTTTGGTGGGGAGTGGTCGGAGCAATTCCTTTTCTAATGAAATTGACAGATTATGAATTATGGGAGACTGCGTTATGGGCTGGCACTTGTGGGTTAAGTATTTTACTTACGGAGCGCACAAACCGGATTGAGACCTTAAAAAGAGATATGATTTCGATGCGCGATACCAGCACAGAGTTGAATTTGGTATTAAGGGAAAAAAATAAGGACTTGATGGAGAAACAGGATTATGAAATTTATCTTGCTACTTTAAAGGAAAGAAATCGAATTGCAAGGGAGATTCATGATAACGTCGGACATATGCTATCCCGCTCCATTTTACAAATAGGTGCATTAAAGACCCTACATAAAGAGGAGCCCTTGTGCGGGCAACTTACCAGTATTAACGACACCTTAAATCAGGCTATGAACAGTATCAGAGAGAGTGTGCATGACCTTCATGATGATTCCATTGACTTAAGGCAGGCAGTCCTAGAAGCGACAAAGGAAATGCGGGAAAACTACAAGGTGCAGCTTGATTATGATATGTCAAAAAGTGTACCAAGAAATGTGAAATACTGTTTTATTGCGATTATTAAGGAAGCAATGTCAAATGTGGTAAAGCATTCCAATGCGGACACCATCGGTATTATCTTAAGAGAGCATCCCGGTTTTTATCAGTTGTTAATCGAAGATAATGGAACGAAAAAAGTGCACTCCACAGGAGAAGGAATCGGATTATCTAACATGAGAGAACGTGTAGAAGCATTAAACGGTACGATTCGAATTCAAAATGAAAATGGATTTAAGCTGTTTATTACATTAAAAAAAGAGCAAGTTTAGCAGAGCAAGGGGAAAGGATTTAGAGAATGAGAGTAGTTGTAGTAGATGATGATCAATTGGTAGCAATCTCGTTAAAAACTATACTGGAAGCAGATGCATCAATAGAAGTAGCGGAAACCGGGTATAGCGGAAGAGAAGCAATTGCACTTTACAAAAAATATGAGCCGGATGTTCTTTTAATGGATATTCGTATGGAAGAAATAAATGGCTTAGAGGCAGCAGAGGCGATTCTGAAAGAGTATCCTAATGCGCGAATCCTTATTTTAACAACCTTTTCGGATGACGAATATATTGTAAAAGCTTTAAGCATTGGAGCAAAAGGCTATATCTTAAAGCAGGATTTTGAAGGTATTGTACCTGCATTAAAGGCAGTTTATGGAGGACAGAGTGTGTTCGGCGGCGAAATCGTCGGTAAGCTTCCGGTGTTAATGCAGTCCAAGGATGAATTTCATTACAGTCAGTATGACATTAATGAAAAGGAGCAGGCAATCATTGAACTGGTGGCAGAAGGGTTAAGCAACAAGGAGATTGCAGAAAAATTATTTCTTAGTGAAGGCACGGTACGCAATTATATCAGTGTGATACTGGAGAAACTGGCATTGCGTGACCGTACACAGCTCGCGGTGTTTTATTATAAAAATATATAGCCCACAGATTTTTATAACTGCCTTGCCAACTCCAATGCGTCCGGCCAGAATCGCTTCGGAATGTTTTGCGACTGAAGCTTTGGATTAGTACGTGCTTTAATAGCAATGCTGTCAAAGAAGGTCATCCACAAATCACGGAATTGCTGTTCTTCTTCGGAAAAATTATGAATAATGTCCTGATTTAGGTCTGAGGCATCCACCAACATAAAATTCTTACCGGCCCGGTGTACGGCTGCAAGCTGGCGGGTTTCATCATAAATCATAAAATTTTCCTGTGGAAAACGGTCGGTAAAGTGTTCTGCTAAAATCGGAAGGGCATGATTTTTCGGGTGTATTGTAGAAAACAATACACCATTTTTTAATTCTGAAAAACGTAAAAAACCGGTTAGGTGATGGGCTTCATTATGCGTAGCACGGGAAAGCGTAAAAACGCGGAAAATACAGGGTTCCCCTAAATAGAGAAGTACCTTCTCTTTGTCAGAAGAGCGCAGTGCAAGGACAATTGTTTTATAAATGGCATCAGCCTTATCCATTTCAGCTTTTCCGGCAGGCTCTCTTGATAAAGCGGCATATACGATTGCTTCATAAAATTCGCTGCCTAATTTTCCATAGAGCGTGCGGCTGACTTTTTCCGCTTTTTCGGTAGACGACTCCACATGAATATAGTCGCTGAACAGTTCATAGTTCTCCGGCTCACGGGAAGCGAGACGAATGTCATCGTGGGAAAGGTCTTTATTCTGTATTTTAAAAGCCCAGGCATCGTAGATACCTGTTAAAATCCCATCAAGGTTGTCTTCGCAGATGAAGATATACATAGGTTTTCCTCCAGTCCTGTATCAAATAAACTAATTTGCTGATAGCCGCTTTCACGGATTTCCTTTGGAATCTGAGTCTTATCGGACATCAGATTTTGGCAGATATAATTTTCCTCTAACTTCGTCGGGTACATCATTTTACCGGAACAGGTGATAAAATAAAGTGCTCGTTTTAATACAACACCAATTTTCTTTAAATCATTAAAATCAAGCTGTCCGTTACGCCGTTCTGTTACAATTCGCTTGGCAGATTTCACACCAATACCCGGTACACGAAGCAGGGTATGGTAATCAGCCGTATGAATCTCCACAGGAAAATATTCTAAGTGGCGGATAGCCCAGTCACATTTCGGGTCCAGAAAAATGTTAAAGTCAGGTCTGTCCTCCGACAACAATTCATCTGCCTTAAAATCATAAAATCTTAAAAGCCAGTCAGCCTGATATAGTCGATGTTCGCGTAATAGTGGCGGTCCACCGGGCAGGGCAGGTAAATCGGAGTTATTTGTTACATTTACAAAAGCGGAGTAAAAAACGCGCTTCAAATCAAATTTATTATAAAGGCTTTCTGCTACACGAATTATCTGATAATCATTTTCCGGTGTGGCACCAATAATCATCTGGGTACTCTGCCCGGCAGGAACGAATTTTGGCGTTTTGTGGTAAACCATAAGTTCATTTTTGTTTTCTATAATACCATTTTGTATCTGACGCATCGGTTTTAAGATGGTATTGCGGGACTTATAGGGCGCCAGTTTTTTTAAGCTATCTGCGGTTGGCAACTCTAAATTGATACTCATTCGGTCCGCTAAAAAACCAGTTTTCTCTACAAGAAGCGGATCGGCACCAGGAATGGCTTTTACATGAATGTAACCGTTAAAATGATGCTCTACCCTTAACTTGTAAAGAGTCTGGTAGATTAAGTCCATGGTGTAATTAGGGCTAACCATAATACCGGAACTTA
>CAMGET010000046.1 GCA_946055175.1 uncultured Roseburia sp. | reverse complement strand
GAATTTATGGAAGTGGATTGGGAACTGAATAGTGCCGGAAAAGCAGGATATCCTTTTTACATGGAAAAAGAAATAATGGAGCAGCCGGATGCAATTCGTAACACTATTGAGAATTATATTAAAGATGGAATGCCCGACTTTTCGGAGGCAGGTGTGCCGGATGAAATATTTACAAGGTGTGAGAGAATTTGTATCGTAGCATGCGGAACGGCAAGACATGCAGGACTGGTAGCACAGGCACTGGTAAAACGAATCGTACACATGCATATTGATGTAGAGATGGCTTCTGAGTTTATGTACACCGATCCGGTGGTAGATGAGAAAACGCTGGTTATTGCAGTATCACAGTCCGGAGAGACAATTGATACATTAGAGGCTTTGAAATATGCAAAAAAACAGGGCTCAACCTGTCTGTCTATTATTAACGTAAAAGGCTCTTCCATTGCCAGAGAGAGTGACTATGTGCTATATACTGCAGCAGGTCCGGAAATTGCAGTTGCGAGTACAAAAGCATACACGACACAGCTTTCTGTATTTTATCTTATGGTTGCAAAAATGGCATACTTACGTGGTATCTTTAACACAGAGGAAGTCAAGAGATTTATTGATGCATTGGAACGTGTACCGGATGCGGTAACTAAAATGTTGGCAAAAAAACGTGAAGTGCATGTGGTAGCAAAGGAAGTATTAGATGCAAAGGATTTATTTATGATTGGAAGAGGATTAGACAGTGCCATTCTGTTAGAGGGCTCTCTGAAATTGAAAGAAGTGTCCTATATCCATTCGGAATCCTATGCGTCGGGAGAATTAAAACATGGACCAATTGCTCTTATTACACAAGATACACCGGTTGTGGCAACAGTAACGCAGAAAAGACTGATGTCAAAGGAATTATCAAATATTAAGGAAGTGAAATCCCGAGGTGCTGATATTGTGCTTTTTATCAAAGAAGAACTGGCAGTAGACCTGGATCCATCTTATAAGGTGGTATCATTACCGGATATTGAAGACTACTTTATGGTATTTCCGGCATCGGTAGCATTACAGTTGTTAGCATATTATGTATCATCAGACAAAGGCTTTGACGTTGATAAGCCAAGAAACCTTGCTAAGGTTGTAACAGTAGAATAAGTAAAAGAGGAATATGTCTGTTTTTTACAGGATTACGTATCTGAGCATAGAACGATATTTAGTACTAATTGTCTATATAAAAATAAAAAAACGCATGTTAACATATAAAAAATAATTGTCTTTTGTATTCACAAATTGAGGTGTGGATACAGTCATATTTCAAAATTTTTCCCAAAACTTATAATTTTATACTTTTGGAGGTATTGATATGAAAAAATTTGTGTCTAAAAGTGTGTCCAATCAGAAACTGAAGAAGGTTTTAAAGTATGGATGTATTCTGGTATTGACAGTTGCTGTCACATTGCTTTTAACGTTCTTTCTTATTACACCACTTATGAAAGCAAAATTGGAAAAAGAATTACTGCATAGCGAAATCCGTTTGGAGGAAGAAGCTGCCTATGAAAAGAAAGACCAGGAATATGTATCTGCGGAACTTGAGACAGAGCTTAGGCAGTATATTAATGAATATTTTAACAAGGCAAACGTAAATGAGTGTTTTAGTGAGAAAAGTATCCGCGAGTTTTCAGAGCTAATTGCAGAGAGATTGAAGGAAAAAGAAATATATACCATTTCAAAAGAAATGATACAACAGCTTCTGACAAAAGAGATTGAGAAAATAACAGCTGCTGATTTACAAAACGATGAAGAAAAGCTGTTGGCACTAAAACAGGAATTGCTCGAAAAAATCAGCGGAATAGAAAGTCAAAGTACAAGTATTGTAAAAATTGCGCAGGATGTGAAAGAAACAAAAATAAGTATTGAACAGTTGCAGGAAGTGTTGTCAGAGGTCATATGGAATCTGGGTGATTGTACCGTTTCCTATCATGCTGATGATGGGCATTTTTACATTACGTATGAAAAGGAAGGTGCCGATTCAGTAACAAAAAAATTGGATTATGCAGAGTGATTTTAAATTCGAATACCGGTGAAGATGCACAGGAAGGAGAAGTCGCTTTTTCGGTAGTTTCAAAAAACAAAGAAGACTTTGTTGTGATAGCATATCCGGCGAACAGAGAGGAAGAAGTACTGCTGTATCCTACCAGAGAAGGATGGACTTTTAGCAGATGGTTAGATGAGACCGGAACAGAAATGACAGCAGAGAATCTTATTAATGGCAGGAAATACTTCGCAGAGTGGATAGATAAGGTGCCACCGGAAATGGAGCTTCTCTGCACAAAGAACACAGATAAAGAGCAGACCATAACCATAAAAGCGAATGATATTGCAAGTGAAATCGGCGGTTATTATGCGGGTATGGAAAATCCGGATGAGGTGGAGACAGAGTATACAGAAACAACTGCTGAAGATTTTGAAGTAAAAATTACACAACCGGGTGTTTATTACTTTGGGGTAAAAGACAGCTGTGGTAACAATGCTGTTCAATCCTGCAGATTTCTACAGGTTTTTCTCGTGCCCGGCGAGGAAGAAACATGCGACTGCCAGGCGGTACTTGGAAGAGAAGGAGATGTGTTGGCTTTACCGGAAGCAAAAAAGCGCGGGCACGATTTTGTGGGGTGGCTTAGTCCGGAAACCGGAACAGAACCGATAAAAGAGTATCATTTTTCAAGGGAAGTGCAGTTTACCCCCATGTTTGTTCCGAGTAAGTATAAGATAGTACTGGATGCCGACGGCGGTACCTGTGAGCAGGCAGAATTGACAGCTACATTTGGTGAAACTTATCCTGTATTGCCCGAGGCGCAGAGAATTGGGTATCATTTTTTGGGATGGGCATCTGAAAAGAATGGAGAAATTCTGAAAGAGGGTACAATATATGAAATCGATGATGACAGCACACTTTATGCGAGGTGGAAACCGGTTGCCTATACAGTCCGCTATAATAGCAATGGAGGGGAACAGGGTGAAATGGAAGATATTTCCTGCACCTATGATACAGCATTCAGGCATCCGAGAAATGCATTTACAAGGACAGGATATGTGTTTAAGGGGTGGAGCTTAAGTCCGGATACGATAAGTACACAAAATGCACTTAGCACCAGGGACAGGTCCTATAATGGGGCGGAATGGCTCAATGAGGATGAAGCCTTGAATTTGAGTTCAGAGGCGGATTCTGTAGTTAATTTATATGCAGTCTGGCAGAAAATTGAGGTTGGTGTCATGGATTACCGTTATTGTATGGGAAATTATATGTATTTTGCATGTACAACGCTTTCATATAAAACGGAAAATATGGAAAATAACGGTGCACTATTTGTAGGAATCACGCCTGCCGGTGGTGCGGGGGTGCAATATGGTACAAATGCGATATGGGCATCTTCCATGATTCGTGAAGCGTTAAATGATGTGACAAGAAATGATATGACGGGGCTTAAGATGACCAATACAACGGTAAATTACTCTTATTCCGGTAATATGTGGGAGTATGATCCGACAAAACAGTCCCCGTGTACCCTGGCAGATCGTGGCTATGGCCCCCGGTTGTCAAATTCCGGAATAAATAATAAAGTTGCAACAACGGATTATTTTTTCATACCGGACATGCGAGATTGCTTTTACTATTATGCCGGAAATGCATGGAATTGGTTTTGGGATATTAATCTGGATGGAATTGTGGATACAACTGCATTATATGGGATGAGCCAGTTAGGACCGGATGATTCTTATTACACATTAATAAACGCTATCAGACAAAAGTGGGCACAAATGGGATGGCCGGGGCGTTACTGGCTTAGAAATCAATATACCGGTTATGGAAATTATCCATTCTACATTTCAGAATATGGTGTAAGCTCTTGTAATCCGGAGGTCGGACAATTTAAAGATGACTATGCAAATTTAGCGATTACAGGCCGTTATCTGATTCGGCCAATGTATACGATGGAACCATAGTAAAAAAATAGTGAAGCATAAGGAAAAATAGAGTATAATAAGGTTACAAAAGTGAAAACTCCTGCATATGATAATATAAAACGATTATCTATGGTATGAATATGCACAATATACGATATATGCAGACAGATACGGCAGATAAAGGAAATCTCAAAGTAGAAGTTGTGTCAGGGGCAGATAATACCCCGGTGGAAGGCGCGCAGATTCAGATTTCATACTCGGGTGAACCCGGACAGCAGTTAGAGGAGGTGCAGACGGATGAAAATGGTATGTCCGACGAAGTGGCACTTGATACGCCTCCACTTGAATATTCTATGGAACCCTCGGAAAACCAGCCGTTCTCACAGTATACCATCCAAGTTTTTGCACCAGGATTCCGACCATTTACCGTTACGGGCATTGAACTTTTCTCGGGGCAGCTTTCGCTTCAGAAAGTCCGGCTTACGAGGGAGGAAGCGGAAGGGAATCGAATCGATACAATCGTTATTCCGGTAAATACGTTGTTTGGTAATTTCCCACCAAAGATTGCAGAATCCGAGATTAAACCGATTGCAGAGACAGGGGAGATTGTTTTAAGCAGAGTGGTGGTGCCGGAATATGTGGTGGTACATGACGGGGCACCAACCGATCCGACGGCAGCGAATTATTATGTGCGTTATAAGGATTACATTAAAAATGTAGCCAGCAGTGAAATATACAGTACGTGGCCGGATGCAACTCTTCGTGCGAATATTTTGGCAATCATGTCTTTTACCATGAACAGAGTTTACACGGAATGGTACCGGAACAAGGGGTACGATTTTACCATTACATCTTCTACTGCCTTCGACCAGAAGTTTACGTACGGACGAAATATTTTCCAAAGTATTTCGGATATAGTAGACGAAATGTTCCAGAATTTTTTGTCCAGACCGAATGTAACGCAACCGATTCTGACACAGTACTGTGACGGACAGCAGGTAACCTGCAGCAATTGGCTGAGCCAGTGGGGAAGTAAATATTTGGGAGATCAGGGCTATGAGACAATTGAGATTTTGCGCTACTATTACGGAAATAACATGTACATCAATACTGCAGAAACAATTTCAGGGATTCCTGCATCCTGGCCGGGCATGGATTTGACCATTGGCTCTACAGGACCGAAGGTACGGCAGGTGCAACAGCAACTGGCAAGAATTTCAAAAGCTTATCCTGCGATTCCTACGGTGACACCGGATGGTATATACGGTCCGGCGACGAGGGCTGCCGTTGAAAAGTTCCAGTCTGTTTTTGGACTCCCGGTTACAGGCGTGATTGATTACCGTACCTGGTATAAAATATCAGAGATTTATGTGGCGGTAACAAGGATTGCAGAGCTGGTGTAAGACGTTTGATAATACTTTAGAAAAAGAAATGAGTAATGTAAAGTGGAAAAGTGGTTTGTAATTAATAAAAAGGCAGATTTTGAAGAACTTGGGAGAAAATTCGGTATTAACCCGGTAACAGCAAGGCTGATTCGCAATCGGGATGTAATATCAGAAGAAGCATTTGAAAGATATTTAAAGGGGAGCATAGTAGAGGCAAATGATCCACATCTGTTAAAGGATGTGGACCATTTGTGTGCTGTTTTAAAAGAAAAAATTGAAGTAAATGCATCGATTCGCATTATTGGCGATTATGACATTGACGGAGTGATGGCGACTTACATATTGTATGAGGGAATTCGTCGAGTGGGCGGTAATGTCAGCACCATGATTCCTAACCGTATAAAAGATGGGTATGGTATCAATGAACATTTAATAGAACAGGCAAAAGAAGAAGGCGATGATACCATTTTAACCTGCGATAACGGAATTGCTGCAATAAAGGAAATTGCATATGCGAAGAAAATGGGGATGACGGTTCTGGTGACAGATCATCATGAGATTCCTTATGAAGAAATAAATGGGGAACGACAATATCTTTATAGTAATGCGGATGCCATTGTGAATCCAAAACAGGAGGATTGTCCATATCCATTTAAAGGACTTTGCGGCGCAGCAGTAGCCTGGAAGGTTATACAGGTGCTTTATGAGATTTTTGAAATTCCGGTAGAAGAAAGTTATGAGTTTCTGGAAAATGTCGCTTTTGCAACAGTCGGAGATGTTATGGATTTGACGGATGAAAACCGGATTCTGGTAAAAGAGGGGTTAAACCGGATTCATCATACGAAGAATCCGGGGATGCGTGCTTTGATTTTACAGAATGGGTTGGAGCCTGAGCAGGTCAACGCTTATCATTTTGGATTTGTACTTGGCCCCTGCATTAATGCCAGCGGAAGGCTGGATACGGCGCGTATCTCCTTGCAGCTTTTCCTGGAAAAAGATGAGCAGAAAGCGGCTGCAATCGCAAGAGAGCTGGTAGAATTAAATATTCAGCGAAAGGATATGACTGCGGATGGAGTAGAGGCGGCAAAAGAACTGGGAGAAAAAGAGTACAAAAAGGATAAAGTTCTGGTAATTTATCTCCCGGATACGCATGAAAGTCTGGCCGGTATCATCGCCGGGCGTATCAGAGAGATTTATCATAAACCGGTATTTGTATTAACAGAGGCAGAGGATGGGGTGAAAGGTTCCGGACGTTCTATTGAGGAATATTCTATGTATGAGGAACTATGCAGGTGCAGGGAATTATTTACAAAATTTGGAGGACATCCGATGGCAGCCGGAGTGTCTCTTCCGGCAGAAAATGTAGAGACTTTTCGCACTATGATAAATGAGAACTGCCGCCTTACAGAGGAGGATTTTATTCCAAAAGTGAAGATTGATATTGCGATGCCTGTCGGATATCCAAATGCCGCACTGGTGAAGGAACTGGAGATGCTGGAGCCCTTTGGAAAAGGAAATACAAAACCGTTGTTTGCAGATAAGGACTTAAAAATAAGACGTGCAGTTATTGTTGGAAAAAACCGAAACGTCTTAAGGCTACAGTTAGAGACCACTTTTGGAGAGTTGGTTACTGCTGTTTATTTTGGAGATGTAGAGGCATTCTTAGATTATTATGGAGAGAAATTTGGAAAAGATGAAGTGAATTTAGCATTAGAAGGGAAAAACAACAAAATTTTCCTGAAAATAGTGTACTATCCGGAAATAAATATGTATAATGGAACAGAGAGTATTCAAATTATCATTCGAAACTATCAATAATGAGGTGTGGGCTATGACAAGAGAGGAACGTTTTTCTTTTTTATCAGCAGATGGAAAGACGACGATTGATGCAGTAAAGTGGATTCCGGAAAGTGGACAGTATCATGCAATTTTGCAGATTAGTCACGGAATGGTAGAGTACATTGATCGTTACAGACATTTTGCAGAATTTTTGAATGAGCATGGATATTTGGTAGTGGGGCATAGCCATCTGGGACATGGCAAGTCTGTTACTTCAGAAGAAAATTGGGGATACTTTGCAGAAAAAGATGCTGCAGATATTTTGAATAAAGATATGCATACACTGCGGACCATGATTCAGACGGAAAATGAAGGTGTGCCCTATTTTATGCTGGCGCATAGCATGGGCTCTTATCTGCTTCGCAGGTATTTGACGATTTATAACGATAATCTTCGCGGAGCAATTATCATGGGAACAGGTTGTGTTCCGGCGCAGACTGCGAAGATGGGAAGAACCGTATGCAGTATTCTGGCGAAGTTCTTTGGCTGGCATCACAGAAGTAAGTTTGTGAATTCTCTTACTTTTGGTGGTCCATATAAGAAGTTTAACATGGATGGAACCGCTCCGGAAAACAGCTGGTTGTGTCGTGATGCGGAGTGTGTAAAACGATATTATAATGATCCTGCCTGTACATATATTTTTACTTTAAATGGTTTTCATACATTAATGGATACTGTATATTATGATATACAGATGGAAAATGTTAAGAAGACACCGACAAAACTTCCTATTTTTTTGGTTTCCGGGCAGAACGACCCGGTAGGTGATTTGGGTGAAGGTGTGAAGAAAGTATATTATATGTATGAGGAAGCAGGCTTAAGGGACGTAACTTATAAGCTTTATGAGAATGACCGGCATGAACTGATCAATGAACCGGATAAGGAGATTGTTTTTAATGATATTTTATCATGGATGGAAGTACATATTACAACGTGATATAGATATTTAGTTCAGAATTTATATTTATTGTTTCGTATATTGAGGAAGAAAGA
>CAMGET010000045.1 GCA_946055175.1 uncultured Roseburia sp. | reverse complement strand
ATGTTTCAATAAAGCTGCCTGTCTTAATCTGAGATGTTGTATCCAGCTTCAGTTCTTCCCAGACATCCTCATTAATCCGGGAATCCAATCCGGCAACAAACTCATTATACACATCATCAAAAGCTTCTTTTTCCCGCTTTTCCACAATGGTCACTTTATTTGCTTCCGTAAGTTCTACATTATATTTATTCAGGCATTTAATAAAGTAATAGCCACCTTCTGCTTCAATTCCATTTGAGATTTCATTATCGTCCATTTGGAATACTACCGCTTCTACCTCATCAGGCAAATCATCCCTGCAAATATTACTTTGAATACCAGGAAGCTCATTATACATATTTGCCACACTGGCAAAATCCTCTCCATTCCGAAGCTTTTCAGAAACCTCTGCCGCTTTCTCTGCATCTGTTACATAAATCTGAAGCACTTCCATGACTCTGGCTTCGTCATCGCTTACTTCTCCGTTAATCTCACCTGTAAGCTCCTTTAATACCTTCTGTGCCAATCCATAATGCTCATAATATGTAACAATGTCTGCTTCCGACACACCCAAATAAGAACGTTCTTCATCCGAAAGAGATTCATAATAAACTTTCGCCGCTTCTTTTATCTTACTCTCGTCCGCTTCATTCAGTGAAATTTCCTTTTCCGTAGCCAGCTGATTCATACAGACCATGGTTACAAGCTCATTCATGGTAATCGCCTTAATATATTCTTCCAATGATTCATCGCCAAAATCATGCTCCCAAAGATTTAGTGTATAGGCTGTTCCATAAAGGTTCTGGTAATTTGCCAGATAAAGCTTCGCTTCCTTCACACTACAGCTCATCTCTCCTATTTGGAACACATATCTGCTACTGAGAGGTCTTGAAATAACGATATTTGTATCTCCAATCTGGCATCCGGTCAGTAATGTACCTGCAACAAGTCCCAATGCCAGCAATCCTCTTATGTTTTTCTTCATTTAACTATGCCTCTACAATTAAATATCTTCCGTCCGGCAATTTAAATACTTCACTTGCCTCTTCTAACTGTGCATTTGACATGCCGGAAATATCAGATTCCTCAAAGTATTTGCGGACTTCTTTGATATTTTTTACTACAACTGCCATACAATCCTCTAAGAATTCCTCGGCTTCTTCCTGCGTTTCTGCCACACGCTCAGGTAACAGTTGTTCCTGATGCTCTAAAAAATAATTTATACATACATCATCGTACATCGTCATTTCTCCATTCGTTTTTTCTATCTACTACTTTACCGACTACCACCTGTAAATGTCAACTCCCAGTTTTTGCAACTCATAATAAATCGCTGATACCGGAAGTCCGACTACATTGTTGTAATCACCATCAATTTTTTCAATATAAATGGCACATTTTCCTTGTATCCCATAGGCCCCTGCCTTGTCCATCGGTTCTCCGGTTTCAATGTAACGGTGAATTTCCAAATCACTCATTTGACGCATAGTCACATCTGTTTTCTCATAAAAACAATGTTCTCCTGCCCTGCCGCTTTTATCAAGAAACACAAGTGTAACACCGGTGTATACCGAATGTGTGTTGCCGGATAACATAGAAAGCATCCGATAGGCATCTGCCTCATCCTTTGGTTTTCCTAAAATCTCTGTTTCACCCTGTCCATTCTTTGCAGCTACTACCGTATCTGCACCAATGATTAACATATCCTGCGGTGTCATAATATCACTGTGTGTCTTCGTATAAAGGCTCACCAGCCCTGCTACTTCTCTGGCTTTTTGTCCGGATAATTCCATTACAACTTCTTCCGGTGCGGTCTTTGTAATTACTTCTTCCCCCTTCGCCGGAACAATCTCAAACTCCAATCCTATCTGCTCTAACAATTCTTTTCTTCGTGGGGAAGCGGATGCTAAAATAATCTGTTTCATTTCTACTCCTTACTATGCAATTGAAATTATCTCTCCAAAACGGAAGGCATAAATCAATTTTTCCTTTACTTTCATGCCCCTGTCTGCAAAGACTCGATTTAATGCTTCTGCATATAAATGAAGCTGTGCCTCATAACGCAATCCTAATTCTTTCGGAGTTTCTACAGCATCTGTTTTATAATCCAGCAGAACAATGCCATCCTCTTCTATCCAGAATACGTCAATGATTCCCTGAATCAGTGTCAGATCTTCTTCTGCCTGTGTGATACCCGAATCCGCCTGAAACCCAAAATTTTCCAGCTGTTCACCGGTAAATCCCATAACAAACGGCTTTTCCCGGTAAAGCTGTCTTCTCTTAGACGCCGCCTTCATTCGCTGTCCGGTTTCCGATGCCACAAAAGACTTCACCATTGGGATTCGTACCAGCCGGTACAATTCCTCTGTCAGCAGTCCTTTTTCCACCATCCTTACCACCTGTTCCTCAGCAGGAACATCTGTGGTAAAATCGTAGCACTCCATTACTCTGTGAACAGCGGTTCCGCGAAGTGCGCCGCGATTTATTGTCTCTGCCTGTGCTTCCCCTGTCTTTTCCTCAGTAAGTGAAGCCTCTCTTATAAATTTCGGGATATATGGAACGAGTTCTTCCTTTATAAAAATCGGTATTGTATCCTCTTCCTCTGCCTCAAAAGCTTCTCTCATGGCACGATGTTTCAGTTCCGATACCGAATATTTATTCTTTTGTGTACTCACAACTGCATATGGATAAGTTTTTGAAAAACAATCTGCAATTTCTGCTACCAGTGTTTCATCTGCCTGTGCAATCTCCTGCAGTCGTTCCTCTTTTCCTTCCATGATAAGCATCTGTCTTTCTACTTCTTCCGTCACAAGTGTTTCTGCCGGTATCAAAGAAATCGAGTACTTCTCACCATAGGACAGCAAAGCCGGCAGCAGCCAGTCCAGGTAAGTTACCGCACCTTCCCTGCATGAATATGGCAATAATTCATTTTCCTGTAACATCATTGTTTCGACAGAAAGAGCATATTCTTCCACTTTTTCCTTCATATCAGCCCCGCAGCCTGTCAGAATTAATTTTTCTTTCGCTCTGGTGAATGCAACATATAAAACACGCAACTCCTCTCCCAGATTTTCCAGTTCAATCTGCTTTGCAGTGGCACGCTTTACAATCGTCGGTGCTTTGATGCGGCGTGTTCCATCCATTGCATCCAGACCAATGCCAAACTCTGCATGTAACACCATATGGCTTCGTACATCCTGTTTATTAAAGTTTTTGCCCATTCCTGATACGAACACAATCGGGAACTCTAAGCCCTTGCTCTTATGAATACTCATAATGCGGACCACGTCTTCATTTTCTCCAATTAAGTCTGCTTCGCCGAAGTCCACATCATATTTCTGCAATTCATCAATATACCTGACAAAATGAAATAGCCCTTTATAGCTGGTCTTTTCATAAGCAACTGCTTTTTCTAACAGCATATCAAGATTTGCCAGACGTCTTGCTCCGGATGGCATTGCTGCTACATAGTTTCCATATCCGGTTTCCTTTAAAACCAGTTCGATTAATTCATGAATTGGGGTATCTGACACCTTTCCACGCAAAAAACTGTATTTTTTGTAAAATGCGAAAAGCTTTTCTTCTGCTGCATTTTTTGGAGCCGCAGCCTCCAACTGTCTGCACAATTCCAATACGCAGGCACAAAAAGGTATTTCCCGGTTATTAAGGCGCAAAACTGCCAATTCTTCATCACTTAAGTTACCGATTGGGGAACGTAAGACACCGGCTAATGGAATATCCTGCCTCGGATTATCTAAAATACGAAGCATAGAAAGCACCGTCTGCACCTCTACGGTTCCAAAATATCCCGTGGAAGAAACCGCATGAGCCGGAATTCCTTCTGCATTTAACACTTCTGCAAACGCATCTGCCCAACCGTTTAAACTTCGTAACAAAATAACAATGTCCGAATAATGGGCACTTCTTAATTCTCCTGTCTTTTTGTCCGTCACCTTTTGCTCCTGTAGCAGACTTCTGATTCGATTTGCTACAAGTTTTGCTTCCAGCAATTTTTTATCTGTATACTCTGTATCCTCTAAAAGCTCATCCTTTGCATCCGTCAATAGCAGTTCCGGCTGCATATCGGTACTTTCCGGATAAATCGCTCCGGGATACAATGCTGCATCCTTATTATAAACGACATTTCCGAGGTCTCTGCCCATAATGCGATAAAAGACATCATTTGTCACTTCCAGAACCTCATTACGACTTCGAAAGTTCTGATGCAGGTCCACCCGCTGTGTGGTGCTGTCTTCGATTGGATAAGTATCATATTTTTCCATAAACAGTTCCGGTCTTGCCAGACGGAAGCGGTAAATGCTCTGTTTTACATCACCAACCATAAAGATGTTGTTTTCGCCACGTTCCATGCGGGAGATAGAAGTTAATATTGCTTCCTGTACATAGTTACTGTCCTGATACTCATCAATCATAATTTCTGTAAAAGAATCCCGGAATTCTTCTGCCGTCTTTTTCGCTTTCCCGCTCTCTTCTTCAACCAGGATTTCCAGTGCAAAATGCTCCACATCATAAAAATCCACCAGATTCTTTTTTTTCTTTTCGGCAGCATAAGCCTCTGCAAACTCTTCTGTCAAGCCAATCAGGGTTTCTGCCATGGGCTCTGTCTTTTGTAACTGTTCCACCATCTGCTGTGGTGTAGCATAACAATATTGGCGTACCAGTTTTTTAATGGTTTCCTTCGCAGACTCTCGCAATGCTTTCACACGTTCCTGTTTTTCTACACTCCCATCAAAGCCCTTACGCGTACCAAATCGTTCATACCTGACTCCATTTAAAGCTTCATATAGTCCGGTAAAAGTAGAAATGGAACACATTGCCTCATACATGTCCAGATCAGACTGAATGGCTTTTTCATACATATCCGGTCCATCCGGTTCACGAGTAATCGCAAGCGCCTGTTCCATCTCTTTGCAAAGATCGCTCAGTAAAAACCGGATGTGCTTTACCAGTGGCTGCATCCAGGCTGCTTCATCCAGCTCTTTCGAATCGGTAATCTGATAACCTTTTTTGCAGGAAGCAAGCCACTGCTTTGGCCATGGATAGCTTCTGGAAAAATTGTAGAGTTCTAATATCATTTCAGTGGCAGCTACATCACTTTTTCCTGATGCATAACCTTCCATAAAAGCAGAAAATTCTTTATCCGGGTTCTCATAATGAGCGTCCAGCACCTGCTTTAACACATCTTCTCTTAAGAGTTTTAGCTCACCTTCGTCTCCGATTCGGAAATTCGGTTCCAGATTAATTTCATAAAAATGATTGCGCACCACATATAAACAAAAACTGTCAATAGTGGTAATCTGGGCATTATGAAGTAATGTCAGCTGACGTTCCAAATGCTCATCCGCTTCTTTTTCTTCCAAAGCTTTCTCTATGGCTGCACCGATACGTTCCCGCATTTCAGCTGCTGCTGCATTCGTAAAAGTCACGATTAACAGGCGGTCAATATCTACCGGATGTGTTTTGTCCGTAATCATGTTTATAATACGTTCCACCAAAACCGCGGTTTTTCCTGAGCCGGCAGCCGCAGAAACCAAAATATTACGTCTGCGCAAATCTATGACTTTCTGCTGGTTTGCTGTCCACTTCATTCCCATCTGTTAATCTGCTCCTTCCTTTATTTTCTCTAAAACTGCCGCACTGTCATCAAAGTTCTCCAGTTTCCGATAATGATAACCGGGGATTCTGGTATCAAAACCGCACACGGTATGATACGGGCAGTAATCACAACCGCTTGCTGTACCTTGCTGATATGGATTTATCGAAACATCGCCGGCAAAAATCTGTTTTCCGGTTTCCGTAATCTTTTTATTAACGTAAGAAAAAATTTGTTCAAAATCTTTTGTACTTAAAACCTTTGAAGTCGCCTTTAAACTACCATCTGCCTTTTCCCCTACCGGAATGATGGAAGAATTTCCGCTAAAATCGGTGTCCATCGCACGATAAATTTCCTGTTTTTCATTCACCACTCCGTTTAGCTTCAACTGCTCAAAAACAGCTGCCCGGATTTCTTCCTCCGATTCATATCCGAGCCCGTCCACCATCGGGTGCTTCACATGATAGTAGAAAATACCCGCCGGCTCTGCTGTCTTGCCCGGATGCTTTTTCTCCACAAGTTCTAAGGCTGCATTCATATATACCACCAGCTGCAATTGCAGACCATGGTAGAGATTTAGTAATGAAAAACTGGTATTCCCAGATTTATAATCAATAATTCTTACATAGATTTTATCACCGGCTTCACAGGTATCTACCCGGTCTATCCGACCACAAAGCTGCATTTTTTCCTCTTTACTCAACTGAAAGCGAATGGCATTGAAATCGCTGGTTCCGGAAAAAGACACCTCAAAGTCACTTGGAATGAATTTTCCTTTTTTCACCTGTTCCAGTAAAGCCCATACCGTACAATGCATCGTCTGTTTCATACGAGACAACAGATACCGGTTTCTTGCATTTTCAAATGCAGTTGTCATCTGAAAACCTGCAATGGTGTCCTCCATTGCCTTTTGGGCATAATTATCTGCCACATCCTTAGGCACATCAAACCAAGTATATTTCGACGACTCAATCTGCTTTGCAAAGCGTTCCAGCGCTCCATGATATAAATTTCCCATGTCTACCCCTGCAAACTCGGAGATTTCACGCTCTTTTAATCCAAGCCCGTATTGCAGATAATGAGCAAATGCACAGGCTGCAAAACGTTCCAGCCGTGTCACACTGTTTTCCAATGTGGTTCCGTATAAGGCTTTTGTCACCGCATGACTGATTGGCTCGTCCGTATAAACCATGTAATTTGCATCAAGCAGCGTATGCACCTCATTTGCAAACGTTTCATCCGTCAGATACCATTGTGCCAATGCATTCCACATTTCTGCATTTTCTGTATTTTCCAGTCCTTTTATAAAATATTCCATTGCACTCTGTGGTGTCAAAAAGGTATCCGGCTGTGGTTCCTCCTCTATCACCAGTTTTGGAAACAGCTTTTGTATTGTTCCTGTCAGATAGGACTTGCGCAGTGCCTTCCCCTCTGCGTTGACCTTTGCCATTGTCAGATACAAACGGTCTGATGGTTTGGTCATGTTCAGATACAGATAGAACTTCTGTATAAAGACGCGTTCTCTGGCTCCCGGTGCCAGTTCCAAATCAAGCTCACTTAATCGCTCTCTTTCATACTGAGAAATAATTCCCCCGGCACTTTCTGCCTTTGGAACTACGCCGTCATTTACTCCTACAAAGAATAAAATCCTAATATGCTGTAATCTGGTCCGTTCAATGTCTCCAATCGTTACCTTATCATTACCGGGTGGAATGACTGCCACTTTGGCCGCGTCAAAGCCGGCATCCAGAATATCTGCATACTCTTTGACCGATACCTCTTCTTCTCCAAGCAGTGATACCACCTTGTCCAGCAAATCCATTAAAATCTTATAAATCTGCCCGTATTCTTTCGCCTTGGCAAAATCACCGCTTTCCGTATAGGCAACTTCTTTTTCCTTCATCTGCCGTTCTATCTTCAAATAATCCAGCAACTCATATAATGCAATTGTTGCCTCTCGTATCTGAATTTTTTTCTTTCCAAACACCTTTAAGACCGGTTCAAGCATGGTCACTATCTGTATCCGGATTTTATTGAGGTCTTCCAGTTCTTCCGATGTTGTCTCCTCTGAAACCGTCCAGTTCTTCTGCCACTTGCTGTATCCACGGATATTCTTCGCCAGAACATAATTTTCCAATAAATCAATCTGATTTTCTTCAATGCCACACAAACCACATCGTAAAAAACGGAACATACTTTCATAAGAAAAACCGGATTCCATGACTTCCAGAACAGCACGAACAAACTCTACCAATGGGTGATAGAGGATATTTTTTGTCTGATCAATAAAGAATGGTATTTCATACTTGTCAAAAAGTTCCGGTACATAGTTCGCATAAAGATTCACATCTCCCGTAACTACCGCAATATCCTTATATCGATAGCCATCATTACGTACCAGTCCTGCTATCTTGCTTGCCACATAGCGTAATTCTTCCTTTGGATTTTTGTGAATAGACATCCGGATAACATCAATCTCTTCCTGCCAGCTTTTTCCTCTGATCCGGAACAGATTCTGCTCCATGAAATGCAGTTCTTTCGCATTCTGATAACGGAGTCCGCTCTCTAATAGAACAGGTTCTCTTAGTTCTACATGCAGT
>CAMGET010000044.1 GCA_946055175.1 uncultured Roseburia sp. | reverse complement strand
ATTATGTAATCATTTTCGTCATAGCGGTTGGAAGTTAAAACAGCAAATGCTTTTCTAAGGCTTCCACGTTCCGCATGGGCAACCGCATCATCAACAATTTCTTTTACCTCTGCAATAGAGGTTGCTCTGTCAATCTTCTGAATGTTACTGATGCAGTTATATAGTGCCAATACTCCCATCTCGTCAATTACATACCCCTGTTCTTCTGCATAAGACTTCGCAAAAAGTACCAGTTCATCACTTGTAAAAATCGGAATGTCAATTCGCGATGTAAATTTGGATGCAAAATTACTGTCATGAGCCAGCATTGACTCAATATCATGCTTAGTATCCTCTAAGATCAGCAGTGTTCCTTTCGTATCATGTTCTAAAAGGAATGTCAGCTTAACCGTAGCTTCCTTACTAAGCTTTCCTGCCTCTTCAATAATCAGACAGCCTCCTGCAATCTTATTATAAAGAGCATTGATGTCTTTTTGATTGAATACTTCTGCTTCTATCTTGCCCACTTTACCTTCAGGCATTCCAGTTTCCTTTTGCAATGCTTTGATAACATTCGTTGCAAGAACCGTTTTTCCACTACCCGTTCCTCCAGTAATAATAAGGTTACCGGTCTTGGCACTTTGTCCTAAAGCAAGTCTTCTTGCCGTATCGTTTAATGCATTACAAATCTGTTTTTCCATTCCTTTAATTGGAATGAAATAAGAAAACAATTCTTTCTGCTCTTTGCTAAGTTCAGTAAAATATTCTGTTGTCTTTGTCTCTGTAACCGATTCTTTTACTTCTTCTTCTGTAATCGACAGATTCAAATCCTGTGGAAGTTCGATTTCCGGAAGAAGTTCCGCTTCTTCCTCAATCTCAGATTCTTCTTTTGATTCAATCGTTTCTGCAGGTTTCTCTGCTTCCGCAAGTGCATCGTAAACGCCCTCATTCTTTAAGAAATCTACTAATTCCTCATCTGCTAAGAGTTCTGTCATTCCGGGTGTCTCTTCCGACGGCATTTCTTCACAAGGTATTTCTTCTACTGTTACCTTCTCCTCAACCGTCTCTTCTGCAGGAGCTTCTTTTGCTACCGCAAGCTGCTCATCAATCTGTGCATTTTCTGTACTTAAGCGCTCAATTTCTTTCTGTAGAAACTGATTCATATTAGCAACCATCTGTGCTGCACGCTCTTCCGGAATGTCGCTTCCGGATAAATACTGCTCTTTCAGTAAATCCTGCGGGGTAAGTCCGGAATCCAGTTTTGGAATCACATCTGCAAGGCGCTCCATAATGTCGCCCGCTTCCTGCAACGCTCTGGCTTTTGCAGATTCAAATTTCTGCTGTTCTGCCTCCTGCAGTGCTGCAGCTGCCGCACGTCTGGTTTTTTCCCATTCTGCAAGGACATCCTCAATGGTCATCTGTCCTGTAATCTGCGGTTCTGCTTCACCTTGTTCCGGAACAAGCAGGCTCATCTGTCCATCATATTCTTCATTTAAAAGTTCCTGGAAGTTCAGTTTTAAGGAATCATCAATTTCCTGGTCGGTGGCAATGTGCGCTGTTTCTTCGCCGGCTGCTTCCACCTCTTTTTCAACCGGAATCTGCAAATATGGAATCTCTTCTACCAGCTTCTTAATGGTATCCATGCTGTGATCAACGGTTTCTTTTTCAGTAGCATTGATAATCTGCTCCATACTCTTTTGCAACGCTTCCTGCAGATTCTGTGTATTAAACCGTTCCGCAGACACCTTCACCGGCGGAATCTTTACTTTCTCATTTACAATTTCGCCGGATTCCAATTCATCGCCCGGACTGACTTCCACAATATTCTCTTCCTGCTGTCTGATTTGGCGGTAAATAGCCTCCTGCTGTTTGGTTAACGGCTGATAAAGCATCTTAAGCTCCAACGCACGCTCTACATACACCCCATCTCCAAAATATAAAACAATCTCATCGCAGGTCTCAATACATTTTTCAACCATGCCTGCCTGATGATAAGTGTATGCCAGTTCATAGCCCCATTCCTCTGAAAACTCCTGTTCCTTAATCGCTTCCAGATTGGCAATCAATGTGCGATAGTCTGCTCCCTGTGCCTTGTTAATCTCGTATTTTAAAACGTATTTTAAATTATCATATGGTGCAATCTCAACGAACTCATTATAATACTCTTTTGCTTCGTCAAAGTTCGCTGTCTTAATTGCAAGACGTGCAAGACGGTAAATAATCGTTCTGCCAATCGGAGAACGGTCATATGCCATAAGCAGGATTTCTTTACTTGTATCATATCGTCCTACATTTTCATAGATTTCTCCGGCTCTTACCAATGCCGTAACATTCTTTATCTTACGCCAGTTGATGGTATCTGCAATTGCCGCAGCCGCCTGATAGTCTTTTTCTGCCACTAGGCTTTTCATCTGATCCAGCTTTAAATTGTACTCATATTTATCCAATTCTGCCACCTCAAAAATCGTGGAATTTATCCGTTTGTTCTTCTTTTAAGTTTAACATACGCACTATCAGTTGTCAAAAAATACATCGTTTTTTTCGTAAACCGGTTTGTTTGTTTTTTTGTCAATTTTCTGAAGCTTTACATAGGATTCCGTATCCTCGGGAATGCCTTTTTTATGCAGTCTGTAAGTAAGCAGTCGGCTTGCAACATAGTAGCATACTGCCGTTAGCGGGACACCGATTAACATTCCCGGGAATCCCCAGACTCCTCCGAAAAAGGTAATTGCAAACACAACCCAGAATGAGGATAATCCGGTTGAATCTCCGAGAATCTTTGGTCCGATAATATTTCCGTCCACCTGCTGTAAAACAAGGATGAAAATCAGGAAATAAAGTCCCTGAATCGGATCCTGCAATACAATAATGAGAAATGACGGAATCGCACCGATAAACGGTCCAAAAAACGGAATAATATTCGTCACCCCCACTATAACAGAAACAAGCAGCGTATATGGCATTTTCATAACAGAAAGACAAATATATGACAAGATTCCGATAATGAGCGAATCTAACAACTTTCCGGAAATAAACCCGCCGAAAATTTCGTGGCTCTTTCTTACCGTGTCAATAATTACATTTGCATTTCCCGGTTTAAAAAGTGCATATGTGATTTTTTTTGCCTGTCCGGCAAACTTTTCTTTACTGGTCAGCACATAAACGGAAATAATAAATCCCACGAAGCAGTTAATGATTAACTTTACACCTGCAAACACACCGCTGGTAATGGATGCAATATATCGTTCCGTCTGTGGAAGAAAAGTATTTTTAAACCAGTTTTCAAAAAACTCGCTTCCTCTTAAAATCGCCTCGTTCAGAATCGTCGCAATTTCCGTATCGTCATCCAACAGCTTATTAATCCAGTCCATCAGATTATCCACTTCTTGCGGAAGCGTTTTAATCATACTAAAAATACTCTCTGTAATGGATGGAAGAATCATTGCCACCAGAATTGCAATGATTAGTATAAAAAACAGCCATGCGCCCGCTATTCCTACCATGCGGCTAAGACTCTTTGCCCGTTTGTCATTCTTCAAAAATTTCTTTATAGGTTTCTTTACTCTGCTTTCTATTGCATTCACAATGGGATTTAGCAGATAAGCCAGTACGATACCAATGGTAACCGGCTGTAATATAAATGCTATCTTTGCCCAATAATCAGCAAGTCCGTTATACCGGTAAATCAGAAAGAAAAACAAAATGCAACAGCAGAAGGTAAGAAAGAAAGCAACTGAAAGCATCGTTACCTGTTTCACACTTATCTCCATAAAATTGATCTTTTTTTTCTCTGTCTTTTCTTCTTTTCCCTCTTCTTTTACTGCTTCCTCTATTGGCATTTGTTCCTCGCTCACATTACCATCCCCCTTCGTTTTCCTTAGTATCATTGTACACGCTCCTTCCTGTTTTGGAAAGCGGATATTGCAAAAAACAGCCTGTCAAATGCTGACAAGCTGCTTTCTCTTATCCTCTGTAATAATTAATCAGACATCCCTTTAAGATAATTTCTCTTTCATCATCCGTAAGCGGATCCACATGTAAACGAAAAGCTTTTAATCCACCCTCTTTTACCGCATATGCTGTGATATCCGATTCTTTGTTTTCAACTGCCTTTCGAATATCCGGGATGAAGATATAATCCAGGTTCTTAAACGGGAGTTCTCCCTCCGGAATAATGAATGGAAGCATGCCCCAGTTAATCAGATTGGATCGATAACGTTTGGTTGCATATTCGTTCGCAATATTTGCCCAACCGCCAAGAACCTTCTGGCAGGAAGCTGCCTGTTCACGTGCAGAACCGTCTCCCGGTTTTACTGCAAAAATCGTGCTTCCGAAACCAACATTTCCTTCTCCCACTCCGGCAAACTGTGTATGAATTGCAGTCATAACCTCTTTCAGTTCGTCAACTGCTTCTAACGGACACGTTCCCGCTTCCACCGCCTTCTGTGCCTTTTGGATTTCCTTAGCACGCCCCACATACAGCGGATCTTTTCTGGAGAGTGCAAATTCTGCCAGGCCTAACGGATTCGAACGGAAAGAAGATGTTTCACCGGACGGAATCAGTTCATCCGTTGTTGTAACCGGATCATGAATCTCTGACACTACTTTTAATACCAGATTCTCCGGTAACGCACTCATAGCCGGCCAGTCCTTGATATTCGGTCCGAATTGTATTTCTACTGTTGGATCTGCCACACCTTTACTGTCAAAAACGCGGTTTGCATAAATTCTTCCATCAAAGAAGTATTTCGGATTGCTGAAGTTTACATCAACATCCGTAGCCGCTGTCAAATAACCCTTGTTGGCTGCCGTCGCCGCAATGGAACGGGCATCCATAAGTGCCACAGAAGCCACCTGACCCTTTTGTACCTTAGAACCTTCACGGTTCGGGAAGTTTCTGGTGGAGTGGCGGATAGAAAATGCGTTGTTCGCAGGCGTATCTCCGGCTCCAAAGCATGGTCCGCAGAACGCAGTCTTTACAATCGCTCCGGTCTCCATCAACGTTGCTACTGCTCCGTTTTTCACAAGTTCCATATAAATCGGTGTACTTGCAGGATAAACACTTAGGGTGAATTCATCCGGTCCGATGCTTGCACCCTTTAAAATATCAGCTGCCGCGCAGATATTTTCAAAGCCACCGCCTGCGCAGCCTGCAATAATACCCTGGTCAACATATAGTCTGCCGTTTTTCACTTTGCTCTTTAAATCTAAACTTACGGCACCATCAAAGCTAACCTGCGCACGCTTCTCACAATCATCTAAAATATCCAAAAGATTTGCGTTCAGCTCTTCAATAGTATACGTATTGCTTGGATGGAACGGCATTGCAATCATTGGTTTGATCTCGCTTAGGTCAATTTCAATCATGCCATCGTAATATGCAGTTTCACCCGGATTTAATTCCTTATATGCTGTAGGTCTGCCATGGATTGCATAAAAATCGGCTACCTTATCGTCTGTTCTCCAGATAGAAGACAGACAGGTTGTCTCCGTTGTCATAACATCCACACCGATTCTGAAATCAACGCTTAAGTTTGACACACCCGGTCCTACGAATTCCATCACCTTATTCTTTACATAGCCTTTATCAAATACTTCCCCGATAATAGCAAGTGCCACATCCTGCGGGCCCACGCCTTTCATTGGTGCTCCTGTTAAATAAACACCCACTACCCCCGGCATATCAATATCATAGGTCTTATTTAAAAGCTGTTTTACCAGTTCAGGTCCACCTTCACCAACCGCCATCGTACCCAATGCACCGTAACGGGTATGTGAGTCAGAGCCAAGAATCATCGCTCCACCTTCTGCCAGCATTTCTCTTGCAAACTGGTGGATAACCGCCTGGTGAGGAGGAACATAGATTCCACCATATTTTTTTGCACATGTTAACCCAAACATGTGATCATCTTCATTGATGGTTCCTCCAACCGCACACAAACTGTTATGACAATTCGTAAGCACATATGGCATCGGGAACTTCTCTAATCCGGAAGCTCTTGCCGTCTGGATAATCCCAACAAATGTAATATCATGTGATGTTAATTTATCAAAACGCACCTGAAGCCTATCCATACTTCCTGATGTATTATGCTTCTCTAAAATACCATATGCAATGGTTTCCTTTTTTGCATCTTCTTTTGTAACAGTATGTCCGGTCTTTTGCTGTAAAAGCGCTCCTGCCTCCGGAGAATCTGCTACAATATCCGTTCCGTTCACCAGATACGCGCCGCCATTGAATAATTTCATAGTCTTCCTCCATTTCCTGAATCATATATCACTTGCGTAGATTATATAATTCCCCTATGCAAAAATCAAGCACTTTTCCACTTTAGTTTGTTAAATTTTTCCTAAATCTATCGCACTTTCCACTGCTGCCTGATTCACAAATACTAAAGTTGCTTTAAAAAGATCGCCATCCACGCTGACTTCGAAATTACCGCCCATCAGCTGTGTCAGGCTCTTTGCAATGGATAATCCAAGGCCGCTTCCTTCCGTTGTTCGGGAAGAATCCCCTCTGGTAAAACGTTCCGTCAAATCTCCTGCCTGGCTGTTTTCCAGGGCAAGTGCCTTTTCCGAAACATTCTTAATAGAGAAAGTAACCCGTTCTTCTTTTACAGCAACTTCCACATAAACACGGGTGCGTTCCATAGCATACTTTGCAACGTTATTATACAGATTCTCGATTACACGATAAAGCTGCCTTCCATCCGCGCATATCAGCACCGGTGTATTGGGAAGCTTCGTTACGATGGTAAGCTCCTTTTTTTCAAATTTTTCATTAAATTCCCCTGCGGTCTGATACACCATCTCAACCAGATCAATATTTTGCATATCCAGTTTCACGTTTCCGGAACTTACCTTGGAAGCTTCTACCAAATCTTCCGTTAACTGCTTCAAACGGGCAGCCTTTTCATCCAATATTTTAATGTAACCCTTTGCACGCTCATTCTCGATATCTTCCCGTTTCAGAAGGTTTACATAATTCACAATGGAGGTCAGGGGTGTTTTTATATCATGAGAGACATTTGTGATTAAATCTGCCTTCATTCGCTCATTCTTGGTACTCTCAGCCACCGCATATTCCAAACCTGTACCAATACTATTAATCGCTTCTGCCAGAACCCTGCTGTCACCATGTAATTCCGCCACATTAATTTGTGCATCCAGCTCTCCATCTCTGATTCTTCGTACGCCTTCCAACACACGGTAGCGTTCCACCGATTTCCGAAGAATCATATAGCCCTCAAACGCACATAATATCACCAAGAGGAAAAAACAGATGCGGTTTTGCTTATAAAACGCTCCTACTGCAAGAACAAAGCAAGCAAGCAGATGCCCGACAAATATCAAAATTGTCTGTATGGTTGCATTTCGGTTTTTGGCAGTCTTTAAAATTCCTTCTTTCAGCCAGTAGGTCAAACTGTTTTCCCACAATTTTTCAGCCTTCATCAATTTAACAAGGCTTAAGAAAAACAGTAAAAATAATGCATCCATCACAAAGCTTACTGTGCTCGCTGCCACAACCAGTCCCGAAAGTTCCCATTCCTGACTGCTGATACGAATCATAATAAAAATCAGTTCTGCTGCAATTCCGGCAAATCCTACGATTAAAATCTCTGTCTTTATCCGGTCAAACATTGACAGATGTATTTCTGTATCCCCGGGTCTGCGGCCTGTCGCCAGCGTAAGATAAACCAAAGTAATAATCCAGCCTATCAGGCTTAAGAGTGCAGCTACAATTACCGTTTTAATCCACGGCTGCATCTGATGATATTCTTCATTTGCATAATACAAGTCATCCACCGCCGAGAACTGCGTGTCCACGCCCACAATCAGAATCACCCCATCAGACGGCCAGTACATCTGCGTTTTCTTACTTTCAAAGAAATGGTTTGCCAGCTTTTTGATATCTGTACCAAACATCTTGTTTTCCATATCATAATGCAGGTAATTTCCCATAGAGCGGGCTTCCATCAGGACTTCCTCCGGGTCAAATTCCTGTCCCTCTATGGTATCCGGCTGATTGGTGTACCACACATTTCCACATTTATACCAGAAGCAGAAGTTACTGTCTTCTGATTTAAATTCATCTGTATACTGCAAATATCTCCGGTTCTCTTCGGCTGTCCGCAAATCTCCTTTTAGCAGCATATGCATATATTCACCCAAATTATCACATTTTCTCTGAATACACTGCGTATAATAACCGGAATTTAGG
>CAMGET010000043.1 GCA_946055175.1 uncultured Roseburia sp. | reverse complement strand
TGTTGCTTAGCGGTCATGGCTGCATTATAGCTTCCGGAAAGATTGCCGGAAATCGTAACACAATAGATTTCATCATACCCATCAAAGGCAGCTAAATAATCACCGACACCCGGACAGGCTGAACTTGAGCGACCTTTATAGGAACTTAAATCATCTACCATGCCTGCGACATCTAAATCGGCGGTATCAATATATTCTTTTTCCGTAGTGGAAATTCGAAGTGGAGCAGAAGCAAAATCCACACCATCCATCGCATAGATATTTGAAGAAGAATCTGAGACAATCCTGACTTTCATGAGTCATTTTCCTTTCCAGTAAAAATAGTCTTTTGCAAAAGTTGATGTAGTATTAAAAACTACATTGCGTCTTCAAGATTACTACATATATAGGAAAGTGTCAAGAGGAAAGAGAGTATTTAACATAACTTTAACATTTCAAAAACATTTCTTAAAAACTCCTGCCGTAAGATAGCACCTGTCAATAGCACAGAAATAAAAAAAGGAGAGTACAACTATGAGCAATAAAATGTATTTAGTAACAGGAGCAGCAGGATTTTTAGGAAGCACAATCTGTAGACAATTAGTGGCACGCGGTGATAAAGTAAGAGCATTTGTTTTGCCGGGAGATAAGTCAGCAAAATATTTGCCGGAGGAAGTGGAAATCTGCGAAGGTGACATTTGTGAGATGGCAGATGTGAAACGGTTTTTTGCAGTGCCGGAAGGCACAGAGACCTATGTGCTCCATATTGCAAGTATTGTAACGGTATCACCGGATTACAACCCCTTGGTCATGAACGTAAACGTAGGCGGTACAAAAAACATCATCCGCTGCTGCCTGACACATCCGGAATGTCAGAAACTGGTATACTGCAGCAGTACCGGTGCGATTCCTGAGACGAAGAAAGGAACCAAAATCAAAGAAGTGATTTACTTTGATGAGGATCAGGTACTTGGCTGCTACAGCCGTTCCAAAGCAATCGCAACACAGGCTGTTTTGGATGCCGTAAAATTAGAAGGCTTAAATGCCTGCGTTGTTCATCCAAGCGGAATCTTAGGACCGGAGGATTATGCAGTAGGTGAGACGACAAAGACCGTCATCGATATTTTAAACGGCGAAATGCCAATGGGTATGGATGGCTCTTTCAATCTGTGCGATGTGCGTGACCTTGCAGCAGGTACCATTGCCGCAGCTGATAAGGGAAGAAAAGGTCAGTGCTATATTTTAGGAAATGAAGAAGTATCCTTCAAGGATTTTGTGAAAATGCTTTGCGATGAAGCCGGATGCAAACCGATAAAGCAGTTCCTGCCGCTTAGTGTTGCTCATTTTCTCGCCTCCGTATTAGAAAAACAGGCAAAGAGAAGTGGAAAACAACCTCTAATGACAACCTTCTCTGTTTATAATCTGGCAAGAAATAATAGCTTTGATTCAAGTAAGGCAAAGAAGGAACTGGGATATACAACCAGACCATATACAGAAACCATTCGTGACGAAGTGGCTTGGCTAAAAAAGGAAGGAAAGATTAAATAATGAAAAGAGTATGTGTAATTACCGGCGGTGGCAGCGGAATGGGACTGGCAGCAGCAAAATGTATGCCAAAGGATAAAATCATTGTAGTAACCGGACGTACTATGTCCAAACTGGAAAAGGCTGTAAAAGAACTGGAAGAAGCAGGCTATGAGGCCTATGCAAAAACCTGTGACACCTCGAACAGACAGCAGGTGCGGGAACTTGCAGAATATGCCGCAGGCCTTGGCGAAATTAAAAATGTGATTAACTCAGCGGGCTTATCCCCTGCCATGGCAAAGCCGGAGCAGTTAATCCGGGTCAATGCACTCGGAACGGTTTACATCAATCAGGAGTTCTCAAAACGAATGAAAGAGGGAAGTGTCATTGTGGATGTGTCTTCCAATTCGGCCTATATGATTCCGGAATTCCTTGTAAGTAAAAAAACGCTTGCGCTGGCAGACAAGGATGAGGCACTTTTTTTGAAAAAGGTATTAAAATTGCCGAACATGTTAAAGGGTTACCAGGCAGCAGGGCTTGCATACGGTCTTTCCAAAAAATTCGTAATCTGGTATGCGGCAAAATGTGCCTTTGAATATGGCAGCAGGGGCATCCGTGTCTGCTCCTTAAGCCCGGGACTGATTGCTACGGATATGGGAAATTTAGAAGCAGGAGAAGGAGGAAGCGTTGTGGGTAAGAAATTTTTGAAATAGTTAGTGGTTTACAAATTGTCAGAAGTGTGTATAATAAAAGTAGAAAGTCACTTGATTTTCCAGAGGCGTTTGTCAGAAGTGCCTGGCTTAATAAAAACTGAAGAAATTGTGCAGGGGTTTGTCGGATGGACCTGGCTTAATAAAAACCGAAGAACTTACTATAAGGAGCTTAGAGGCTCCTTATTTTCTACTAAGGAGATATCAATGAAAAAAATACGTTGTTGCTTTATTAAGGAACAATACTTTATTGATAATTCCGATTTCATTAACATGCTGGATTCCGGCAATGTTCTAAAACAATCACAACGTACCCATTTATGTATTGAATTAAAAATCGGAAAGAATAAAGTGTATGTTCCACTTAGAAATAATTTAGGTGAACCATTACGCAAGTTTGGAAAAATTGGTTTTTCTGTGCCGTCTGAAAAAAGACCTAAGGCAGGATTGGATTATCGCTATAGTCTGATAATTAACGATGAACGATATATTGAAAAGCAAGATGAGAAGAAGTTGCCGAATGCTCAATATAGAATAATTGAGGAAAATATTGAGTTGATTAAAAGAGAAATAAATGAATATGTCAATAAATATGTAAAAGTTGCAAAGAAAAATCGTCATAAGATAGAACCTTTATTTCGAGTTTCAAGTTTGGTTAACTTTCATAAAGAACTGGAAATTGATGATGAGCAAACTACATAATGAAAGTATATTTTGCTTTGACAGCGAGATACTATTCCTAAGTTAAATTTTGTATGTAAATAGATAAGAAAGATGAGGGAATAGTATGAACCAGCCAAATAGAAGTAATTCTTGTGTGAACCTGCGTAAAGTTGCCCTGATAGGCTGCGGCTTTGTCGGTTCCGCAACTGCCTTTGCATTGATGGAAAGTGGTCTTTTTACAGAGATGGTATTCATTGATGCAGATAAGGATAGAGCGGAAGGAGAGGCGATGGATATCAGCCACGGACTGCCGTTTGCCAGACCGATGAAAATCTATGCCGGTGATTATGATGACATTGTGGATGCAGCAATTATTATTATCACTGCCGGAGCGAATCAAAAACCGGGCGAGAGCAGGTTAGATTTGATACAGAAAAATGTTGCTATTTTTAAAAATATTATTCCACAGATTGCAGAACGTAACTGCAAAGGAATCTTACTTGTTGTTTCTAATCCTGTGGATATTTTAACCTATGCAGCACTGAAATTATCCGGTTTTGCACCGAACCGCGTGCTGGGCTCAGGAACCGTATTAGATACCGCCAGATTAAAATATATGCTGGGAGAGCATCTTCAGGTGGACAGTAGAAGTGTGCATGCCTTTATTATCGGGGAACACGGGGACAGTGAGTTAGCGGTATGGAGCAGTGCCATGGTATCCGGTGTGCCAATCGATACTTTCTGTGAGATGCGTGGGCACTATCATCATGATACGGCTGAGGCGCGTATTGCAGAGGAAGTGAAAAACAGTGCCTACGAAATTATAGAAAAGAAAAATGCCACTTATTTTGGAGTGGCAATGGCTGTGAGGAGAATCTGTGAAGCAATCATCCGCGATGAAAAATCCATACTTCCGGTTTCAAACCTGATGCGAGGAGAATTTGGTATTGAGGGTATAGCACTTAGTATGCCTGCCATTGTCAGTGCACAGGGGGTAGAGGAAATGGTGCCGATTGCTTTGGATGAGGAGGAATTAGCAAAGCTGAAAAAATCGGCAGAGACATTAAAGAAAATTCTAGCAGAAATTTTATGATAGGATATCCTTTGCATTGCCATGCTTTTGGTGTAAAATATAGGAAGAAGGAAAACAATGAGCCTGTTAGCAATTGACAGGGAAAGAGGAAGTATGGTGCAATATTGTGAATTGCCGCTTGATGAGGTACTGGCAGAAAAACTGGAGAAGCTGAAAATTGATTTTGCTTTTCAGCCTATTTTTGAAAAAAATCTATGAAAATTGTGGGGCATGAAGCGTTAATGCGCCCGTTAGGCCGCACACCACTGGAATTGATTGAAGAACACAGAATCAAGGGTGGACTTCATACCTTAGAACTAGCAACCTTTTTTGGAGCCTGCAAGGCTTATTATGACAGAGATATGCAGGGGATACTTTCTATTAATTCTTTCTCGGCGGAATGCTTTGACAGGGAAGCCTTTGTACTGGCAGAAGGTATCGAGTGCAAGGAAGAACTCGATTTTATTCGGACAACAGATGTGGATTATCTGCAGGGATATTATTTGGGAATGCCGGAATAGATATATTTAAATGAGGAAATTATATGACCAGTGAATTACTCCAAATTCTCCGCCGGGTCACTCCGGAAGAGGAACGCCTGCGTAGTGGAGAGGCAGATATCGAAAAAAATATATATAGCTCCGACACGGCAGAAAATGAAGGTGTGGTACATATTGATGCATCGCGACTGTTAGAGGAAGGAAAACTGATTCAGATTCGTACCCATACCCGCTTTGTGCATTTCCCGGTTCATACCCATAATTATGTGGAGCTGGTGTACATGTGTCAGGGTAGCACCCATCATGTGATAAATGGAAATGATGTGATTTTAAATGCCGGCGAACTTCTTTTTATCAGCCAGTCAGCAAGACAGGAAATATACCCGGCAAAGGAATCTGATGTGGCAGTAAATTTTATTATTTTACCGGAATTTTTTGATTATGGCCTTACGATGATGGAAGCAGAAAATAATCAGCTTCGTTCTTTTGTGATTGATTGTTTAACAGGAGCAAAAGAAGACACCGGATATCTGCATTTTAAAGTGGCGGATGTGCTTCCGGTACAGAATCTGGTGGAAAATCTGATTTGGACCATCATTCGGAAGGAACCGAATAAGCGTAGCATTCAGCAGGCGACAATGGGCCTCCTTTTTTTGCAGCTGATGAACCAGATTGACCGTATGGAGACAGCAGAAGAAGATAAGCAACAGAAGCTGGCAATAGACGTGTTAAGTTACATAGAAGAGCATTACAGGGAGGGCGAACTCGAGAACCTTGCAAAGCAGCTTCACTATGATATGCGCTGGCTGTCAAAGGAGATAAAAAAGCGAACGGGCTTTACCTATACGGAACTGGTACAGAAGAAACGTCTAAATCAGGCGGCATACCTGCTTGCTACCACGAACATGAATGTGCTTGATATCGGACTGGCGGTAGGATATGACAATACCAGCTATTTTCATCGGATTTTTCAAAAAGAATTCGGGATGACGCCGCGAAAGTACCGGATTTTAAATATGAAATAAACGAATGGCGAATAAGGACACTTTTTTACATGAAAAGTGTTCTTTTTTTATGATTAGCCAAAAGCTAGAATAAAAACAGAGTGATACGTGACAGGAGAAGGGAGAAAAAACATGCAAAAATATTATCTTGCGGTGGATATTGGGGCATCCAGCGGCAGACATATGCTTTCCTATATACAGGACGGTAAGATGCAGCTGGAAGAGGTGTACCGCTTTGAAAACGGAATGAAGCAGGCAGATGGCAAGCTTTTGTGGGACGTTAAGCATCTATTTCGGGAAATCGTAAATGGTATGAAACGATGTCAGGAAATTGGAAAGATTCCATGCAGTATGTCAATTGATACCTGGGCAGTTGATTATGTACTTTTGGATGAAAATGATGAGGTGCTGGGGGATACTTACGGCTATCGTGACAGTCGTACGGCAGGAATGGATAAAAAGGTATATGATATCATTCCGGAGAACGAACTATATGCACGGACCGGAATTCAGAAGCAGATGTTTAATACGATTTATCAGCTGATGGCAGTAAAAGAAAGAGAACCGGAATTCCTAAAGAAAGCAAAGACCTTTTTGATGCTGCCGGATTACTTTCAGTTTTTATTAACCGGAAAGAAATTGAATGAATATACGAATGCTACTTCTACTCAGTTAGTAAGCCCTATTGAGAAACAGTGGGACAGAGAACTGATTACAATGCTGGGTTATCCGGAAGAAATCTTCCTCCCAATCAGTCTTCCGGGTACAGAAGTGGGCAATTTAAAACCGGAAATACAAAAGGAAGTCGGTTTTGACTGCAAGGTTGTCTTATGCGCCAGTCATGATACCGGTTCCGCAGTCATGGCGATGCCGGTGGTAGAAGGAGACGGCCTCTATATCAGTTCCGGAACATGGTCTTTAATGGGCGTGGAATTATCTGATGCCCGCTGCGACGCAGACAGTAAAAATGCGAATTTTACGAATGAAGGCGGATATGATTACCGCTTCCGTTACCTAAAAAATATTATGGGGCTATGGATGATTCAGTCTGTCCGCCATGAGTTAATGGATGCATATTCATTTGCTAAACTTTGTGAGATGGCAGAAGAAGAAAAAGCTTTCCCATCCAGAGTAGATGTGAATGATGATTGCTTCCTGGCTCCGAAAAATATGAGGAATGCAATTGTTGATTATTGCAAAAAAACAAATCAGACGGCTCCTCAGACAGTAGGCGAATACGGGGCGGTAATTTATCAGAGCCTTGCAGATTGCTACGGAAAAACAGTGCGGGAAATCGAACACAATACAAAGCATATTTACAGCGGTATTCACATTATCGGAGGTGGTTCCAATGCGGCTTATCTAAACCAGCTGACAGCAAATGCCACAGGAAAAACAGTTTATGCCGGTCCGTCAGAAGCGACCGCAATCGGAAATGTCATGGCCCAGATGATAGAGGATGACGTTTTTGAAAATTTAAAAGCAGCAAGAGCTTGCGTGTACCGCTCATTTGATATTAAGGTTTTTGAACCGGAGAAATAAGATAAAAAGCCCGATGGGGAAAAAGGAGAGAAGCTATGACACAGAAAGAACGATATGCATATGCAAAAGAATGCTATGCAAAACTAGGGGTTGATACTGATGCAGCCATTGCAAAATTAAAAGAGATTCCAATCTCACTTCATTGCTGGCAGGGAGATGATGTGACCGGATTTGACCATGACGGTCCATTAACAGGCGGCATCCAGACAACGGGAAATTATCCGGGGAAGGCCAGAACACCGGAAGAACTCATGGCAGATATGGATATGGTCATCAAGTGCACTCCGGGTAAGAAAAAATTAAATCTGCATGCCTGCTATGCAATTTTTGAAGACGGCGAGTTTGTTGACAGAGACAAAATCGAGCCAAAGCATTTTGCAAAATGGGTGGCATTTGCCAAAGAACGGAACATGGGAATTGATTTTAACCCAACCTTCTTTTCTCATCCAAAAGTAAAAGATGGGCTGACGCTTTCTTCACCGGATGAAGAAACCAGACGTTTCTGGGTAGAACATGGAAAAGCATGTATCCGCATCTCTGAATATTTTGCAAAAGAGACAGGGGTTCCGTGTGTGATGAATATCTGGACCGGAGACGGCGCCAAGGATATTCCGGCAGACCGCCTCGGACCGAGAGAGCGTTATAAAAAATCCATTGAGGAAATCATTGCTGAACCGCATGACAGTAAACTGGTAAAACCGTGTGTAGAATCAAAGGTTTTCGGTATCGGCGTAGAATCTTATACCGTAGGTTCGGGAGAATTTGCACTTTCCTTTGCAGCAACACATGAAGGATGTCTGCCGCTTATGGATAACGGACATTATCATCCGACGGAAGTAGTATCAGATAAAATTCCGGCATTGTTAGCCTTTTTCCCGGAAATTGCATTACATATCACTCGTCCGGTAAGATGGGATTCGGACCATGTAGTGCTGTTTGATGATGAGACAAAAGAGATGGCAAAAGAGATTGTTCGCTGCAATGCAATCGACCGCGTGAATATGGCACTGGATTATTTTGATGCAAGCATTAACCGAATCAGTGCATGGACCGTAGGCTTTAGAAGCTGGCAGAAGGCAATGTTGTCTGCTCTTTGTACACCAAATGAAGCATTAAAGGAGCTCCAGAATCAAGCCGACTGGACCACACTTATGGTTCGCCAGGAAGAGATGAAAATGCTCCCGTTTGCGGATGTATGGGAAGAGTACTGTAACGTATGCGGTACCCCAGAAGCTGACTGGTTTGAAGAAGTGAAAAAATACG
>CAMGET010000042.1 GCA_946055175.1 uncultured Roseburia sp. | reverse complement strand
TTTTTTATTGTTGCACCAATATCCAGCACTGTCATCACTTCCTTTATTTTAATAGTTCCTCGTCAATTTCCATTTCTTCTGCAAACTTCTTTTTACTGATACGCTCTTTTTCCGCATTTTTGGTAAAATGCTTCACCTGCTTATCAGAGCCTGCAATGACTGCCTTCGGAACCGCTTTTACATAGTAATAATATTCATCATCTTCAAACTGAAGACGTTCTGTCCTGGTATAGTCCACATTGAAAAGCAGGAATTGTATCACCGCTGCTATGACGCAGGAAACTGCTCCTCCGATAATCACTCCGATGACCTTTCCCTTAATTCCAAGCAGCATATAACCTGCAATCAATCCGATGGTTTCAAATAAAATTCCCGATATCCACGCAACCGTCCACGCATTGTCAATTTCCATTCTGCGGATGATGTATACAACCACCATTGTGGCGGCAAGAACAGCGGCCACAAGGAACATCTCTTTATTCCCCAAAAACTGATTGAGCGCCACTTTGATTTTTGAAGTGCCTCCTTCTGATGCCTGGCTTAATACGGTCTCATTTTCATGCACGCCGTGCAGGAAAAAGTAAATGACGGTACCGCATACAACAGAAGCAACTGAATACAGTTCTCCAAGCAGACCGGAGCCTACCGGCACAATATAAGGAATTCCCATTTTAAAACAAACCGGCATTAATATCGCATTGAATCCACTCTTCGGCGAAAACCGGAAATAGATAAAATAAATAGCCAGAAACAGCAGTAATCCCACCAGACACACTTCAACCGACAGTGCATACAAATCTGCCAATATAACCAGCATTGCTATTGCAATCAGTGCATTTACCGGCAAAACCGCACATATTGCCGCTAAAATGCAGGCTATCGGGAACCTGCTGATGGTTTTCATATATCCGATGTTTGTATTAATCAATAGAAAAGTTACCAAAGCAAGTACAAACTTCAGCAATGGTGTAATATATGCTTCGTATTTCCCATAAATGCGAGCCATCTTTGATTTTAATTCCAATAAAACTACCATTTTTTCACCTGTCCTCTATGTTTTCCCTTTTAGTCCTGTGACGGAGTCCTCAATTTTTCTTCCCGTTCATACATTTTATTCACCGCTTTTAAGCTGTTATAATATTTTTTTACTTTTTTCCGTCCCTGTGTATAGCGAATCTGATAAACCACATAGGTGACAATCAGATATGCCAGTAAAAACACAAGATACTTGAGTCCGACATCCACGATAAAATCCTTAAGATATGCGGCATTAAGCATTCCCATTGCCCGGTCGATATCCCGGACTGCCCATATTCCAAACATCAGCATAAATGCTATCGTACCTGTCACAAAGCTTTTTAGCATTTCCATTGCCACATAGTCCTGACGGGAATACTCTATCATTGGTTTGCAATGTTTTCCTTCGTTCTTATCAAACATCGCCATCTTTACCATTGGTCTTAAACGTTCCTCATTTACCATGCATCTAACCCCTTTTGCGCATAATTAGACATTTTCATTTTTCATTATAGCATAACCCTATCGATTTTCAAAGAAAAAACTGTTGTTATTATGATTTACCAAAATTATGAAATCATAACAGCAACAGTTTCTATTCTGACATATGCAAAATCATTTATGATAAGAAACGCATTTTATTTCCGTCTCTTTCTCTCTTTCTCTCCGGAGTCGGAGCTGTTGGCCGCGATAATACGCTGTTTAAGTTATTTGCCATTCTGTTTTTGCAGGCATCACAGTAACGTCCGCTGCAAATCGGTGTACCACAGTTCTCGCAAAGCACTCCGTCCGGAGATGGCTCTGACAATACAAGACGGTCTTCTCTGATCCATTGCTTAATCTGCTTTCCGGATACCTCCGTTGCCTCCGCTACCATTGTGATGGATGCTTTCGGATTCTGGTATATGTACTCTTTTACTTCTGCGAATTTTTCCTCTAATGCTTCTTTACATGCCTGGCAAAGAGGCTGACCATTTAAATAATTAAATAATCTGCCACAGCCTTTACAGTTTCTTACTTCCATTTTGTTCTCCTCCTGTTCTAGTACCCCTCACCGATACAAATGCTCAATACATAGATATCTTCTACACCTGCATTTCTAAGGCACCAAGCCGCTGCATCCATTGTACTCCCCGTTGTATAGATGTCATCGACTAGTAATATTTTACTATATTCTACTATATTTGTCCGTAATTGGAAAGCCCTTTTTAAATTATCTTTTCGTTGTCTGTCGTTTAATTCTTTTTGAGGGACGGTATTTTTCACACGTTTTAAAAGCTTTGTATCTACCGGGATTTTCATTTCTTTCCCAAGGCTTTTTGCAAAGGTCTCCGCCTGATTGTAGCCGCGTTTTCTCCTTTTCCCTTCATACATCGGAATCGGAATAATGACCTCGATTCCCCTTCTTTTGATCCATTCCCCATATTGCTTAGCCGCCGCCTTTGCGTAAAATGACGCATACTCCCTCCTGTTTGCGTATTTAAAGCGGTACATGGAAAGCTTCATCTCCTTTTTATAGGAAAAAACTGCCTTTCCCTGTTGGAATGCGTGTACCTTTCTTCCGCAGTCACTGCAATACTCCCGTTCCTCTTCTTCCAGCTGTTTGCCGCACTTTTTACAGGAAGGTTCTGTAATATAAGAGAGCTTTGTTTCACATGCTCCGCAAATGTATGTGCCAAGAGTTACCACCTCGTCACAAATCGGGCAGTGTCTCGGAAACAGGATGCTGTAAGCTGCTTCTTTGAAATATTGTATTTTTTTCACTTTGGTCCTTTCCTAAAATCTCTCCCAAAACAACAATATCATGCTTCTTAAGGGTTGACAATCCTTCTTTTCCGTATTATAATTTGCCCATTAAAAGCGTTAACACTTTAACGTTCTAAAGAAAGAGGTATATGAGATGAAAATGAAGAAAACACTTTCCTTACTGCTTGCTGCAGCAATGACTGTTTCTCTTGCAGCATGTGGTTCGGCACAGACATCAGGAGACGGAAAATATACCGTCGGTATTTTACAGCAGTTAGAGCATCCGGCGCTTGATGCGGCTACACAGGGCTTCCAGGATGCATTAAAGAAATTGTTAGGCGAAGAAAATGTTACTTTTGATTTGCAGAATGCTCAGAACGAGCAGGCAAACTGTGCTACAATTGCCAACACGTTTGTTTCAAACAACTATAATCTGATTCTTGCAAATGCTACCACAGCATTACAGAGCTGTGCAGCCGCTACAAGCAGTATTCCAATCCTTGGAACTTCCATTACAGATTACGGCTCAGCTCTTGAAATCAGCGACTGGACAGGCGCAACCGGAAGAAATATTTCAGGTACTTCCGATTTAGCTCCGTTAGATGAGCAGGAAAAAATGCTTGTTGAGCTTTTCCCGGATGCTAAGACAGTTGGTATTCTCTACTGTTCCGCAGAACCGAACTCCAAGTTCCAGGCAACCAAATTCGAAGAATATTTAACAGCTGACGGCATTGCTTATAAAGAATTTACCGCAGCAGATTCCAATGAAATCGCAGCTGTTGTACAGAGCGCAGTAAGCGAAGTAGATGTCATCTATATTCCAACCGACAACACGATGGCAGGCAGTACAGAAGTGATTGCAAACATTGTTGTTCCGGCAGGCATTCCTGTTATTGCAGGTGAAGAAGGTATCTGTTCCGGATGTGGTGTAGCAACCCTTTCTATCAGTTACTACGATATCGGATACAAAGCCGGTGAAATGGCTTATGAAGTTCTTGTAAACGGTGCAGACATTACAAAAATGGAAATTGAATATGCACCACAGGTTACCAAGAAATATAACGCAGATATCTGCTCACAGTTATCTATTACTCCTCCGGAAGGTTATACCGCAATCGGTGAATAAGTTTCTTAGCAAAATCTCTCAGGTAACTGGGAGATTTTGTCGCAGATATTAGAAAGTGAAATAAAGTAAGAAAGGTATTTTTTATGGCTGTTTTAACAAGTTATTTTGCCTCATTAAATCCGATAGCGCTTTTCCGCTCCATGCCGGGTGCGTTTGCGCAGGGAATGATTTGGGGGCTTTTGGCACTGGGTGTCTATATCACCTATAAACTTTTGGATTTTGCAGATTTAACCGTTGACGGTTCTTTTGCAACAGGGGCTGCTGTGGCTGTTATGCTGATTCGAGGAGGCATGAATCCATGGCTGGCTCTGATTTTTGCTTTTCTGGCAGGTATGTTAGCCGGACTGATTACCGGTTTATTACATACTGCACTCGGGATTCCGGGTATCTTAGCCGGTATTCTGACCCAGATATCGCTTTACTCCATTAATCTGAATATTATGGGTTGCTCCAATCAGGCGGTTAACGTTGACAAATACAACCTGATTGTCTCCCTTCGTTATCTGACGGATTCTACAGTTGCTGAGATCCGTTTGTTTATCACCTTAATTCTTTTCTGTGTGGTAATCATCGGTCTGTTATACTGGTATTTCGGTACAGAACAGGGACAGGCAATCCGTGCAACCGGATGTAACCCGCAAATGGCAAGAGCCCAGGGTATTAATACGAACTTCCATACTGTTCTGGCGCTCATGATTTCCAACGGTATCTTCGGTCTTGCCGGTGCCTTATATGCACAGTATCAGGGTGCCGCAGACGTTAATATGGGACGTGGTGCGATTGTCATCGGTCTTGCAGCTGTGATTATCGGTGAGGTTTTGTTTGGCAAACTCTGTGCCGGCAAAAAGATTTCTTTTGCCTATACCCTGCTTTCTGTGATTGCAGGTGCCATCATCTACTATATGGTAATCAGTGTTGTATTATGGCTGAAATTCCCATCCGATGACTTAAAGCTGTTCTCAGCAATCGTCGTTGCGCTTTTCCTTTCGATTCCGTATCTCAAAGGGAAATACGCAAAGAAAGAGGTGAAATAATGGCTGAAATGTTAAGAATTGAAAATATCCACAAAACCTTTAATGCCGGAACCATTAATGAAAAGGTGGCCCTGGCAGGTGTTAATTTAACCTTAGAGGAAGGCGACTTTGTTACAGTTATCGGTGGAAACGGAGCCGGAAAATCTACTACGTTAAATGCGGTAGCCGGTGTATGGCCGGTGGATTCCGGTAAGATTTATATCGGTGGCGATGATGTTACAAATCTTTCCGAATACAAACGTGCGAAATATTTAGGCCGTGTCTTTCAGGATCCGATGACAGGAACCGCTGCTACGATGTCTATTTTGGAAAATATGGCAATTGCAGCCCGCCGTGGTCAAAAACGTGGTCTTTCCTGGGGTGTTACAAAAGCAGAGCAGGAAACTTACCGTGAACTGCTTGCCACTTTGGACTTAGGCTTGGAAGACCGTCTTACTTCAAAGGTTGGTCTGCTTTCCGGCGGTCAGCGTCAGGCTATCACGCTTTTGATGGCATCCATTCAAAAGCCGAAGCTTTTGTTATTGGATGAGCACACCGCTGCCTTAGATCCGAAAACCGCAGCCAAAGTTCTGGAACTTTCTGACCGTATCATAGCTGACAATCACCTGACCGCTATGATGGTAACACACAATATGAAAGATGCCATTGCTCACGGAAACCGCCTGATTATGATGCACGAAGGCAAGGTTATTTTAAATATCTCAGGCGAGGAAAAGAAGCGCCTGACTGTAGAAGACCTGCTTCACCAGTTTGAAAAGGTAAGCGGCGAGGAATTCGCCAGCGATAAAGCGTTGCTGTCTTAAAGAGTAAGTTTTGATTGTTTTTATTTTATCCGGATTTTAAAGAAAAAGCAGATTTCTTTTTTAAAAAAGTTTGTGTTCGTGAAGAAAAGTGTGAAATACTACTTCTCTTTCTCTGAAAATGCGATTTTTTATGTTCGCTAAAGGTTTGACAAATACAAAGAACGTCCGCATAGACACGGACATTTCCTTTTATAGCTTTCTTAGAACATCTTAAGGCTTGCTTTAGCAAAACGTAATCCGACGGACGACCCCTTTTTCGGGAGTCGGATTTCATATCGATTTTGCTAAAGCAAGCCTTTTAGATGTTCTTAGGAAGGTGTAACGGAATGTTCGTGCTATGCGGACGTTCTTTTGTATCTGTCAAAGCCGTTAGCGTACACAAAATGTTATTTCAGAGAAAGAGAAGAGAATTTCTACACTTTTCTCCAAAGAACACAAACTTCATTTCAAAAAAGAAATCTGCTTTTTCTCCTAAATTCAAATAAAATAAATAATATCAAAACTTACTTTTTCAGCAGCATATCATGTTTCCTTCAGGCGGTCACACAAGCCGCTATACCTTTTCTGCTGTGAAGTATTCTTTATCATCTCTGCAAAGGTCGCTTCATTTCCCACCAGTGTCACGCATTTTCTTGCCCTTGTTACTGCTGTATAGAGCAGGTTGCGGTTCATTAGCATGGAAGGTCCGCTAAGCAGTGGGATTACGACTGCCGGATACTCACTTCCCTGGGATTTATGGATGGTAAGTGCATAGGCAAGCTCCAGTTCTTCCAATAATTTAAAAGAATAATCTACCATACGTCCTTCATCAAATTCTACGGTTACTGTCTCGGCAAAATCATTGATTTCCCGGATAATTCCCGTGTCGCCGTTAAAAATGCCCATTCCTTTTTCAATTGTGAGTCCGAAACGGCTTTTTATCTCCCACTCCAACTGATAGTTGTTTTTTGTCTGCATTACCTTGTCACCTTCGCGGAAGATGGTATCTCCATATTCCTTCTCACGCTTTTCCGGCGACGGTGGATTTAAGTATTTTTGCAGAATCACGTTTAGACGTTCTACGCCCAGAAGCCCTTTTCTCATTGGTGTAAGCACCTGTATATCATATTCTGATGCATTTACAAATTTAGGCAGTTTTTGTTTAATCAGCTGCAGTACAACATTAATAATGACATCTGCGTCATAGCGCTTTAAGAAGAAGAAATCCATACTCTTATTATCTAAAGCGACCTCTTCCCCTCGATTAATTTTATGTGCATTGACAATAATATCGCTGGTTGCTGCCTGTCTGAAAATCTTCGTCAGCTTTACTACGTTACAGACACCGGAATCAATGATATCCTTTAAAACGCAGCCCGGGCCGACACTCGGAAGCTGATTGACATCTCCTACCAGAATCAATCTTGTTCCGGTCGGAATCGCTTTTAGAAGCGAATGCATTAACGAGATATCCACCATCGACATTTCGTCAATAATAATCACATCTGTTTCAAGCGGATTCATTTCGTTCCGCTCAAATCCTGCATTTCCTTCCATTCCACCGTTTAACTCCAGCATACGGTGAATGGTTCTGGCTTCATATCCTGTCGTTTCACTCATTCGTTTTGCTGCACGTCCTGTGGGTGCCGCAAGAAAAATATCCATTCCCTCCGCTTCAAAATAGCGAATAATGGTATTAATTGTAGTGGTTTTACCTGTTCCGGGTCCACCGGTGATAATTAAAAGTCCATTTTTTACTGCTTCTTTTACCGCTTCAACCTGATGCTCTTCTAACTCCATGCCGGTCTGCTTCTGAATCGCCAAGATGCGTTTCTCAATCGTCGTATCTGACTCATCATAAGTAACATCCAGTTGTTTTAGCATGGTAGCCACATTGCTCTCCATATAATAGAAAGAGGCTGCATAAATCTGTGTCTGCTCCTCCTTCTGCTTTAGCATCAGTTTTCGTTCAATCGCCAAATCCATATAATGTTTCTCTATGAATTCCGGTGCCACCTGCAACAGCTCACTTGCTCGTTTTGTGAGCTCCTCCTGCGGCAAAAATGTATGGCCTTCGGATGCTGCCCCCGAAAGTACATACAAAATACCACTTCGGATACGAAAATCAGAGTCGGAACGGATTCCAACCCGAGCCGCAATCTCATCTGCAGTCTTAAATCCCACTCCATCGATATCCTCTGCAAGCTGATATGGGTTCTTTTTTAAAATTTCGTACACTTCCTGCCCATACCTGTTATAGATTTTTACTGCAAGATTCATGGTAATTCCATATTGCTGCAAAAAAATCATTGCCTGACGCAAATCTCTTTTTTCGTTCACCTGTGTTGCAATTTCCATTGCCTTGCGTTCACTAATACCTTTTATTTCTGCCAAACGCTCCGGTTCTTCTTCAATGATGCGAAAGGTATCTTCCTTAAAACGTCGAACAATCCGCGCTGCAAGTGCTAATCCGATTCCCTTGATTGCTCCCGAACCAAGATATCTTTCGATTGCCTGTGCATCCTCCGGTGCACGTTCTTCAAAATGTTCTACTTTAAACTGTCTTCCGTAAGTAGGATGAT